>JBIIDY010000134.1:0-4240 GCA_044238065.1 Limisphaerales bacterium
ATTTGAGCTATTTTGTTTGAAAAAAGTAATGACTTTTAACCTCAAATCGTTGCTATAGCGAGACATATTTAAACTGTAGAAAATATTTTACTTTTTGTAAAGGTTTAATAGGGATTGGCTATACAAAATTTAAGCTGCTATATTTACAAACTTTTCAAATTATCAAGTGCGAGTTGATGCTGGGTTGGGTACTTTGATTATTTTTTGTCCAAAACTTGGTTATAATAATCTAAATACTGTTCAGAGATTTTGTTCCAATCATATTTTTCTTCTACGGTTTGGCGGGCTTTTTTGGCAATTTCTATTTTTTTGGTAGGGTTGTTGACAAGGAAGAGAATTTTTTCTACGAGGCTTTCTACACTTTCTTTGGGAACCAAAAAACCAGTTTCCCCGTTTTCAATAATTTCTAGAGAACCCGTATTTTCGGTTGTGATAATAGGCAGTCCGCACGCCATCGCCTCCAAATACATCTGCCCCCAGCTCTCCCCTCTACTCATACTCACGAATACATCTGCCTGCTGATAAAATTGAGAAACTTTGGAATTTTCAACGAAACCCAGAAAATTGACATTTTTCAAACCAAAATCTGCCACCATTTTTTGCAAGTTATTCAGTTGTGGACCATCCCCCAAGATATTGAGATTGATTTGAGTTGACAGGTTCATTTTGGCAAGTTCAGAGAGTGCTTTAATCACTAGATCAAGACCTTTCCGTTGCAAAAGATAACCCACACTCAAAATTTCAAAAGTTTCAGTTGGAGAGTTTTTTATTTCAAAAGTTTTTGGGATTTCCTTTTTGGGTAAAAACTGGAATTTGGTAAGATCAATGCCGGGCGGAATAATTTTGATTTTATTTTCAGGGATACCTCTGGACAAGAGGATATTTTTCACTTTTTGGTTAATAACCACGATACCATCAGCTTTTTTTAAAGTTTGATTGGATAAAAAAGACAAAATGGGACGGACAAAAGGCAAGATAAGTTTAATTGGATCAAAAGTTTTTTTGGCATTTCTAAAGTCTTTCGGATTTGTGTCAAGATCTGGATATTCCAGCGGAGTTTGAAGCGGTCCGATTATAAACTTGGTTTTGCCAAAGCCCAAAAGTGCCTGTAAATTGTAGGTGGAGTCAATAGCAAACGGCAAGAGATGGTGAACTAGATCCACAGCCCTAAAATTTTCTCTGGTTTTGCCAAAATACTGCCAATTAAAAATCAAAGCGTTCTTAAAACTCATATCTATCACTTTTTTTGTGGGTTGTAATTCCACGACTTTATAAGGTTTGGTATCCAAAACTACACCATTTTCCGATTTTTTTTGAAAACCAGTGACCACCATAATTTCAGCAAAGCTACTCATTTTATTGGCAATATAATAAGACCACGAGGGCTCACTGCCACTGTTGGCGTCAAAAATATAATGGCACGGAGCAAACAAAATTTTCATAGGTTTAGAAACTTGGTGGTTTTTGGAAAAAACAGAAATAGAAATGCTTGGAAGTGTGAATATAAACAATCTCAACTAACATTAAAATTACTTTAAAAGTCGGGCTAAAGCCCTCAATTATAACTATTTTTCACATATTTTTCCTTTAGGTTTTAAAAAAACTTGGCGATCTTTTGTTCCCATGATTTTAGTGAGTTATTTTGGGTAACAATTTTTAGAGCTGTTTGGGTAATCTCTCCCATTTTATCGTAATTTTGATAGACATATTCTATATTTTTGGCAATGGCGATAGCGTCTGGACTGCTGATAAAACCGTTATGTTTGTCCATAACCAAATCGCTTAGACCGCCGATATTGGAGACCACCACTGGTTTTCCACTCGCCATAGCTTCCAGGCAAGAAAGAGATGTGCCTTCCGAAAAGTATGTTGGTACCATAACTAAATGACAATTTTGAAAGAGTTCTGGCATTTTTTCGTGAGGAATCCTGCCGACAAAATCAAAGTAATTTTCTAAATCATTTTCCTTGATTTCTTGATGTAAAACTTGTTCATATTTGCCCATATTATAGGCATCAAAACCAGCTCCAACCATTTTGATCACAAAATTAATTCCTTGGTTTTTGAGATAGTTTGCCATGGGGACAAGTAGATGAACACCTCGAGCAAAGCTGATATTTCTAGGGTAAAGGATTGTAAATTTTTCTGCTTGAAAATCTGAACTAGGGTGAAATTTTTCCAAATCTACAAAGTTGTAAGCCACCTCAATTTTGGAACTTTTTTCGTAAAGAAACATCTGGGCAAACCTTCTTAGACTTGTATCTACCGATAAAATTTTGTCAAACCAGTGAAGCGCCCGCCGTTGCTCTCTAATAAAGTTCCACTTAACAAACTTACTACCGAGTATTTGTTTGATTGAGTTTGGAATGTATTTTTGGGGAAATTGGCTCGTAGGAAAGTCCCAGCAAGTTCCGTGAAAAGTGGCAGAATAAATAACCCCAGACTTTTTTTGCACAAAAGTTTCTAGTCCGATATAATTAAAATGAACTCTCTTGGTCTTGATTTTTTTAATTACTTCGGCCAATTTCCAACGAAAAATCCAGCTATTATCAGTTTTAATTTTGAGAATATCCAAGCCATTTTTAGTGATTATTTCATCTTTCTCTGATCCAATATCATTTTTTTGGATAACCAGAATTCTTGGATTGTTTTGAGATTTTTGTAGAGTTTGGCAGATATTTCGTAAGTGAATTTCGGCACCTCCAGAAAAATACCCACCTTCTTTATCCAGAAAAATACTTGCCACAAAAACAAAATCATAACTCTCTTGAAGGTTAATTTCTTGATAGTTATTTTTTTCGCTGGTTTGTATTTCTCCTTGTTTTTGGATATTTTCACTGGCTTGATTGTCTAATTTTGAGCTGGAATTTGGCTCTAAGTTAGGATCCGTGTTTAGTTGAGAATTTATTGTTGACATATTTCTAGGATTTTATTTGCAGTTAGCCCATCTCCAAAAGGATTTGACCAGTTGACTTTTTTATTGTCTAAAATTTCAGACTTGTCAATAATTTCTTTTTTGGTGATTTCCGTGACCAGAATTGCCCCACCGACTTCCACCGTTTCTGGCCTTTCCGTGTCCGTTCTAAGAATGACACACTTTTTTTCCAAAATACAACTTTCTTCCTGAATACCGCCACTATCAGTCAAAATCATACTGGAATTAATCTCCAAATTCAACATTTCCAAAAAACCAACCGGCTCAATCACCTTGATTCTGTCAAAAGTCTGGACGAAACTCAATTGACTTCGCAGGCGTGGGTGCATCGGAAAAATACAGTAGCAGTTTTTATTTTCGCAAATGGCTTGGGCAGCTTCCAAAATAGCCGTAAAATTAGCCAAATTATCAGTATTGGACGGGCGGTGGCAAGTCAATAAAACGTAATTATCAATTTTTGTTTGGATTTCCTGTTCTATTTTTTCCAGAATATCAGTTTTTTTGGCAAGCGTGCGGCAATTTAAAACAGCGTCCACAATGGTATTTCCCACCACAAAAATCTTGCTTTTTTCAATTCCTTCACTTTTTAAAATTTCAGCCTGTTTCTCGGTCGGTGCAAACAAAAAATCACTGATATGATCCGTTAAAATACGATTGATTTCCTCGGGCATTTCCCTGTTATAACTACGTAAACCAGCTTCAATATGACCAATTTTTATTCCCAAAATCTTACTGGACGCCAAGGCTCCCGCCAAAACTGTGTTTGTATCTCCTTGTACCAAAACCACATTCGGCAATTCTGCTAACAAAATTTTTTCAATTTCAGCCAACATTTTACCCGTCATTTCACCGTGTTTGCCAGAGCCGATGTTGAGATTATATTTAGGAGCTGGAATTTCTAATTCTTCAAAAAAAACCTGATCCATTTTGGCATCGTAGTGCTGGTTGGAGTGGATAATAAAAAAGTCTAAACCTTGTTTTTGAGCCAGTTTAATAGTGGAATACATTTTGATAATTTCGGGGCGAGTGCCAAGAATGAAGCAAATTTTGGACATAAAAAGTTTTGTGACTAATAGATAAAAATGATTTAGCAGCTTGATTTAAAAATCCCAAAAACTAAGAAAATTAAAATTAAACTTGTCAAAAAAAATAAAAGTATTTACAGTTTTGGTAAGTTTTTTGGTATAGCCAATCCCTATTAAACCTTTACACTCATACAGTTAATTTGGATACATAAATTCTCTATAAAATCAACAGAATAATCGTAAAAACTTCTCAACCTTTGCTTCAATTCGTGCCATTTAT
>JBIIDY010000135.1:0-4229 GCA_044238065.1 Limisphaerales bacterium
AATAACTAAACTTGGTTTTTTTGGGAAACAGTCCTTTGAATTTTAGCCAGTCAATTTTCCATTTCATATTTTTTTGGGTAAAAAAGACATTTCCCGCATCAATAAAAACTCCGATAGGCTGTGGTAGATTTTCAAGTATTGGCAAATTGTCGCCGAGATGAAGCGTGTTCATAGATTTTTAGAATTTTTAAGTTGAGTTATTTTAGTTTTTTGGATTTGGACGTTGGTAAAAAATTTTGCTTTGAAACTACAGCCTGTTTAGTCTTTTCTTCTAATTCTAATTTGGCATTTTTGGCAATTTGTCCACCTTTTTTGGCTGGAATTTTGTTTTCTTCAAGTCCTACAGTTTCCATATTTTCAGCAATTTTGCGAGTGGAAAGTTCGGCAAGGGCCGTAAAGAGTAATTCCGCTTCTGTCATATGATCTCGTAGGTTTTGAGATTTTAAGCCTTTCAATGTTTTGTGCTGTCCGGTAGAAAGTCCAGTCCATTCCTCGTGAATAATATTTGTTAAAATGGCAAATTCCTGCCCTTCCTCCACTCCATTTTCACTCCAATAATCAGTTAATTTGTTTCTAGTTTCTTGTCCCATCATTCTTTGCTGAATCCATTTTTCGCTTCTGCCGTGTTTTTGCCAATTTTCCCTAGCTCGGTTTAAAGATTTTTCTGGGTCTTGGATTTCTTGCATTCTTTCATAGCCAACTTTAGCTAGCCACAATTTAAAAGGTTCAGCTTTGGGACTTGGGACAGATTGAATAAGGCGGAGTAAATCTTCCGTAGAAAAACAGTCAGTTTCCCTATTTTTACCATCTTCAGCTTTCATTTTCAACCGTACGATTTTTTCGTACACTTCACTCCCTTCGTTTTCCAACTTCTTTTTTAAATCTGACCAGTATCTTTTTGGAATACTAGACTCGGTCAAAGCGGCGATAATATCTACGACCGAAAAATACCAAGTTTCTGTTTTTTCATCAAAACTACGACGGACTTTGAAGTTTTCAAAATTTGTAAAATAATTAGCAATCTGATTTTCTGGCATAAAAAGATGGAAATAGATAAAAAAAGTTCATAACACTAACTTCTAAAAAAGTTGAAATTTTGTCAATTTTGGGTAGATTTTAGAAAGTGAAACAGGGATTATAAGAGAGTAAGCAAGTGAATTTTGATTGTAATTTTTCCTATTTTTTCGTTAAATGTGCTGTTAAAAAAATAATATTGACAATAATAAATAAATGTGTTTATAATGAGAATGTTTTATTTTTTTATGTAATTTTTTTCATGTCTTTTTTCAAAGCAGATTCAGATATATTAAACACTCTAATTTTAAATGTTATGGGGGGGTACAATATTCCAATTTCCAAATAGAAAACAGCCTACAAGTTTTTTCTTCTTATTTTAAAAATGCCAAGGTAGAAAAAAAACCAAAATGGGAAAAAGATTCTTATATTTTAACGGCTGATATT
Organism: Limisphaerales bacterium; assembly: GCA_044238065.1. Taxonomy (GTDB): domain Bacteria; phylum Patescibacteriota; class JACMRA01; order JACMRA01; family JACMRA01; genus JBIIDY01. Next base: position 1,462 of record JBIIDY010000135.1, read on the forward strand.
AATAATTATAAAAAAATTGCTCTAAAAATTCACGAAGAAGCTTACCCTATAGGCAGTCATTTGTACAATCAACCAGACTTAATGAGAAGGTTTTATTTATCAAAGAGTATTAGTAATGTGTTTTTTAGTGATACTGTTTTGGGTAGCGATAATGAATTTTATAGAATGGTTTTTTACGAGTTTATAGACGGAAAGCCTATGGACAGAATAGTAACTAACGCAGATGAAGATAAATTAAAAATTTTAAAAATTTCGCTGAGGAACTGTGCAGAAAGCCTTTTGGATGCTGGTGGTAATGTATTTATCAAGGATTTGGGGGATTTTATTTTTAATGAAGAAACTAAAATTACCAAAGTTTGTGATCTAAATGCAATCTGGGATGTAAGTAATTCTTCTTTAAACTCCAGAAAAAAATTATTCTTTTTGCTAGATAAAGTTATAGAAATGACTGTAAATAAAGAATATGTAGCATATACAGATGTCAGACCTAGTTTTTGATTTTAATTTTGACACCTGATTTTATTCGTTAATAACATTGTTTTTAGTTTTGCCGAAAACAATCTGAAACTTTAATTTGATTTTGGCTTTTTGTTTGACAATTTTTCAAAATTTATTAATGTTGATTTTAGCTTATTTTAGCTTATTTTCAAGCTATAATTTCATTTTTAAAAACTTATTTTTACCACCAAAATTATGCCAAGTCCAAGCGAAGAGTCAAAAACAGAATTAACCAAAAATCCAAACTCTACAAAAAAAATACCTGCGTGGAAACTAATAGCACCTGTCCTTGCTGTGCTTTTATTGGTAGGGATTGTTGTTTGGTCTCAAGGTAGCGGGAATTCAAACCCAACAACAGGTCAATCATCCAGTTCCAGCAATTCCGAGTTTGCGGTAGTCGTCTCACAGGAAGTCAAATCTGCCAAACCATCAGATAAAGAAACTGAGAAAGAGGAACAAATCCTTAACGCCGAACTCAAAGCTCGCCGCAAAAGTGCTAACCCAAAATGTGAAATTGAGTGTGAATTTGAGTGGTATATGGGCTGGGTTTCTGTGGAAGCGATGAAAGCTGCCGGTGTGCCAATTCCCAAGTTTGATTCTACCAAAACTGGTTTTGAGCAACTTCCAGACACTCTTTTGGACAACTTTATTCCAGCCCCTGCAGATCCTGCCAAAGGTGCTTGTAAGGACAAAAAAGACTATTTGTGGTATGATGCTCACGATATTGAAACTCCAATAATTCAAACTGGACTGGAAGATATTTTTGCCAAAAATGAAGATGGAACTTTAAATTACTCCCAAATTGTCCAACAAAATTTTCAAGATTATGGAGGTCAAGGCCCTTTGCAGTCTAAACTTAGAAATGGTGTTGTTCATTTAGCAATCTCTCCGCAACCAGGTAATGTTGGTAATTCCTATATTAGCGGACACAGTAGCAACGATCCCGATCCTAACGGTAATGACAAATACAACGAGATTTTTAAGGCAGTAATGAACGGAGCACTTGGTAAAGGTGGTTCTAAGGTTGGTGAATTGATTACAATTTGTGATTACAAAGGTCGCAAACTCCAATTTAAAGTTTTTGAAGTCAAAGCCTACAAAGAGTATGAAACTAACGAAATGTGGAAAAACTACCCTGACAAAAGAGTTGTTACCCTCCAAGCCTCTATCCGCACTCCAGAAGATGTCAAGGCAAGAAGAGGCCCTAGCGAAAGAGCTATTGTTAGTGCTGAATTGATGATGGAAGAAAGTAAAGAGCTGAACAAAGTCAACTAAAAGTGGAAGTTAGAAAAATTCCCCTGAAAAAATTCCCCTGAAAAAGGGGTTTTCTTTTTTACCAAAAAACTTTCCCTAAATACCACGAACCACCAAAAACCAAACTGTGTGTTGCTACCGCCAAGAAATAAAATAAGGAATTAAAGCATTAAGCTGAATTTTGACCAAACTTACGACACTTTCAAAATCAAAAAAACTCTTGAATTCATCAAAAAACTCAATTCCAGCTCTGGATTTTGGTCTAATTTTACTCCAAATTTTGCCAAATCTTGATGGTTATTTTGTAGGATATTTACGATATTTTCTCAAGTTTCAGTGGTTCGGGGTAAATCAGACCTATTTCCCAAATTAGTTATTTTGCAGTCAAGAAAGTTGTTAAATTACCCTTTTAAAAAAAATGATGAAAGTTTGCCATTTTGTTAAGTTGTTTGGTGATTTCTCACATATTTTGATTTGGTGAGTTCAGGCTCTGATCGTAACCTGGAATTACATTGTAAATTTAATTAATTATTTTTTTGGATAGGTAAAATTTCCAGTTTCAAATTTTTAAAGGCAAGTTTTTGATTATCGCATTGGGTATAGATTTCCAAACCTTCTTCTTCAAAATCAATTTCACAAATCAAATCACATTCAATGAAATCATTCTGATAATTATGAAAAAATAGAGATTTTAGTTCAATTCTAGCGTGAGCTTCCAAGTAATAAGTACTACAATCAGCATCTGGTAATTTAAATTTACAGTTGTTTAGTTGATCAAAATCAGCGTCTCTTAAGTCAATAAATTCGAATTCTAAAACTGGCTCAAAAGTCTCATTTCTACCATCATAAGGAACTGTAATTTGCTGGCAATAAATAAAAATTTGGAAAAATGGGTAATTTGTAAAATAATACTTTTGAATGCTTGCATTGACTGGATTATAACTAGGCATAAAATTAAAATTAGATACCCCGAACCATTGAAACTTGACTTTACCTTATTAATAAGCCAAAAACAG
>JBIIDY010000020.1:0-14510 GCA_044238065.1 Limisphaerales bacterium
ACGAAGATCAAAGTTAGGTTTTATTTTTAATATTTTACTAGCTGTTTTTGGCTTATTAATAAGGTAAAGTCAAGTTTCAATGGTTCGGGGTATATAGCCGATTTCTATAGCAACTTTACGAAAAAGTAAAAATCCGTGAAATGTTAAATTGCCCAATTTATCAGTAAATTACAAAGAACAATGGAAAGTTTATATTTTCAAGCCGACTAAAAAAATGTAAAGGTTTAATACGGATTAGCTATACATTTTCTAATACTCAAAAACTATTCAACATGATTATCTGTTTTAATTGCTTATTTCTTCCAGGGTTTTCTGGGCGACGATTTTTTTGATATCCTCCACGACTTGCAAAATTCCCCCAGACATTATCACAGGCAATTGATTCCAGTTTTGATTGAAGCGGTGATCGGTCAGCCTATCTTGGGGAAAATTATAAGTTCGCACCTTTTCACTGCGATCCATTCGTCCCACCTGTTGGTTGCGTTCACTGGTTTCTTTAGCGAGCCTTTCTTCTTCATAATGGTCAAAAACCCGACTAGCCAAAATTTGTAAAGCCTGAATTTTGTTTTGCTGTTGGTTGCGTTGATCTTGGCATTGAGCCCGAATTCCAGTTGGCTTGTGAGTGACCTGAATGGCAGAATAAGTGGTGTTGACACTTTGACCACCCGCCCCTTGGCTAGTAGAGGCAATAATCTCCACCTCCGACAAATCCAAAGTAAAATCACTAGTGTTTTCAATCAGTGGCATAATCGCCACAGCAATCGTGGAAGTGTGAACTCGGCCTTGTTTTTCAGTTTGGGGAACTCTTTGGACACGGTGAACTCCACCTTCGTATTTGAACCAACTATAAACATTTTCACCTTTAATTTGGGCAACAACTTTATCAAAACCGCCCACAGTTCCGGGACTGACCTCCACTAATTCAAAATTAAATCCAAGTTTGGCAGACATCAGAGAATAAGTTTTAATCATTTCCCCAGCAAAAAGACTGCTTTCATCACCTCCAGCTCCAGCCCTAATTTCTAGCAAAATGTTGTAATCATCCTTTTCGTCAACTGGTGTCAACATTGTCAATAAGCTACTTTCCAGTTTTTCAATGTCAATTTTGTTATTGTCAATTTCTTCTCTGAGCATCGCAGACATTTCCGCATCATTTTCTCCAGCTAAAGCTTCGCCACTTTCCAGATTGATTTTTTCCAGATTCAAAATTTGCTTGGCGAGGTCGTGCTTTTTTTCCAGAGTTTTTTGTGATTTACCAAGTTTTATCAGCTCACTAGTGTCGCTCGTTTGGCTCATTTGCTCGCTAAGTTCTTGGAATTGCTCCAGAATTTGGTTCAGTGGTAATTTGGACATATTATTTTGATTTATTGTGTTAATTAGATAAAAACACGACTAAAAAACCATTAGCAAAATTTGGAAAAATGTCAAAAAATTAAATGTGAAAAATTTGGAAAACGGTTGAAAAATTCAAAAATCTCAATAGACCAATTCCTAATTTCATTTTATTTTATAGCCAATTCCTACTAGCCTTTACATTTTTTTAGTCGGCTTGAAAATATAAACTTTCCATTATTCTTTTTAATTTACAGATAAATTGGGCAATTGAACATTTCGCTAATTTTTACTTTTTCGTAAAGGTGCTATAGGAATCGGCTATACCATAATTTTGAGAAATAAAGTTCTAGAAAAATTTTGAGGTTTAGAAAATATCTGTAATTTCAAAAAGTTTTTTCAAAAGTGAGCTAAAATTGATTTTGGGAAAGTGAATTTTTATGACGAAATTATTTTTTTGGGAAAAATTGACGAGGGAAATATGGTTAAATTGTGAAATCAGAATTAGGAAAGATGTTTAATATGTAAATTCAAAAAGTTTTCAAATAAATTTGGTCTTAGAAATTAACTTTTATAGCCAATCACCATAGCATCTTTACGAAAAAAAATCAAAACATCAAGCTATTCAATTCATCAGTAAATACAAATAACCATAGAAAGTTTATATTTTTCAAACTCAGAAAAAGTCTAAAGATTTAATATAAATTTTTGGCTATACACTAAAATAAATTTAGCCTCTTTTTGACTAAACTTTTTTTAAATCTCAACCTTTTTCTGAGTTTGAAAACTCTCATAAAAAATAAAACAAAATTAGATAGTCTATTAAATTTTTCCATTTTTTCTCAATTTCTGTAAAAATTTTGGTGAATAAAAAAGTCAGTTTTTTTGCGAGCTTGTCGGCTTTGGGAATCTAAGAATATGGGAATTTTTTACTGGATTTTCTAAAGATTTTTTAAGAGTCAAGTCTTTCTTTTTCGCAAGTTTGACCTCTGGCACACACAAAAACTTTTTTAGAAATGCGAAAATCAATATAAGCTAACTCACCATTTTTGGCTTGGTCGCCAATTTTACTTTCAAAAATACTCTGCAGTCTATCTCTTTGGGTTTGAGAGCTAAAACGCCCAGAATCAAAATACAATTTCGTCCCATTTTTGAGAATAATAAACACATCTTTATCGGCAATATTTAGGCTTGGTAGCACAGTTTGGCTAGTTTCCACTTTGAGTTCTTTGAGCCAGCTGGCCATATTAACAGTAAAATATAAGCGATTTAGCTGACCAATATCACTAAAAATTGGGTATTTTTGTAGACTAAAGTTTTTTTGATCAAAGTTAATCGGTCTATCCACAGTTACCAAATTTTCCTGAAGTCCAGCTTCATCTTGAGTTAGAATTCGCCCATCCGCCAGAACTCGCCACCATTTATTTTGTCCATTTTCCATTGTTTTGAGGGTTAAAAGAATAGGGCTTGTGGTAATTTTGATAGAGATTTTATTAGGCCAGACTCGTTCAAAAATCTGAACTCCGATAACTTCTGGCAAGACATTTTGCGACAAAAGCGTTAAGTTGCGATCATTGACAAACCAAAACTGATTTACTGGAAAAATACCCAAAACCTTTGTTTGGCTAAATTTATTGAGTATAATTTGTCTTTCATTTTGCCCGAGATATGAACCTTCGCTAAAAGTTATGTTGTAGTTTTTGATGAGAAAGAAAGTGTCAAAAAAGCTAATATAAATCAAAAAGATAACTAAAAAAGCTGCTCCAAAAGTTCCAAAAAAACGGCTGGGACTGGATAAAACTTGGAATTTTTTGAGAAAAAGGTTAATTTTTAGAGAGGTGCTTTGCCAAATGTCATTTTTATTTTTGCCTAGAATTTGGGCGAGATTTTTTTGTCCAAGGTGAAAAAATTTGCTTGGCTCTTGTTTACTTTTACTATTAATTTTAGCAAGCTCTGACTCTTTGGGTCTAAAAATTATAAAACTGGGATTTTTTTCATTTTTTTTGGAAAATGGTTTATCTAAAGTAATATTGACTTTCTCCTTTGTTTTATTATCATTTTTGGTATATTTTTGGATAGGTTCTTTGTTTTGGGACTTGTTGCTAATGCCCCTTAGATTTTTTAGAAATTCAACGGGTTTGATGATTTGAGATTTGACTTGCTTAAAAAAAGATTGAAAAAAGTTTAAACCATCATTTTTTTGGGCTATTTTTGTCAATTTGACCTTTTTAAAAGTGCTTTTATTTGGGAATTTTTGACTTTGAGATTGGTTAGATTTTAGGTTTGATTTTGGTTTGAGCATTTGTTGATTACAGCAAACCAGTCATTTTAGATTTTGTCAAGACCATAACTTGCTAAAATATTTTCTGATGGATATAGGTTAGATCTCTTACAATGAATAAAAAAAGTATAAAAATGTGAAAATTATGGTTAAATTTCAAGTTCAAAATATAGCTAAAAACTTTTTTTGAAGGACTTGCCAGTAAAGCAGTTTGTCTGAAGCAAAACGACTGGGCCAAACATACGGTTTTTTTTGGTGATGTTAAAAATTGTTCATGGTAAAAGGTCTAATCACCATAATAAAAACTAATTAATTAGTGTTATCCTCAATTCGCTATCAAAACTGACAAATTTATTAAACTTGCTGCTATTTTTACCTGTAATTATCAATATTTTTTACTTTCTTGAATGTGAGATTTGGTCGTAGAAGGGGTGTATAAAAAAACCTCGTCAATTTTTGGAAATAAATCTAAAGCGGGACAAAGTTTCCTTTTCACTTTTTAGTCTAGTTGTTTTTGGCTGATAAAAAATGGGAATTAAGAATTTGTTGATTTGTAGACTTGTTCCAAAAGCCGTCAAAAAAATTACAATTGAAACTAAAGGTTGCAAAAGAAACCAAATTACAATGTTGGAAATTTTGGAATGTAAGTATAAATTAGAAACTATTTGTCCGCTAAAAATAAATGGGAGCAAAACATAAAACCCAAGCCCAGTAAAATTACTAAACACTTTTTTCTCAAGTCTTTTTTGTTTGAAACCTCTCCAAAAAGCCCAAAATAATTGAATGAAAATTACCAGAAGGAAGAAACAACAAAAAGCCAGAACTAGTCTAAAACTTGAATTTAAAGCCAAAAGTTGATTTAGTGGTGCCTTGGAGCCAGCGTCCCAAAAATTAATAATTTGAAAGTTTTGGAAAAACTGTGAATAAAAATTTTGTTTCTGCCAAAAATCAGTCCAAATAGAGCCAAATAAAATACCAAAAAAACTAGACAAAAAACTAATTCCAAAAAGTGTTTTCGCCCAACCTCCAAGCCAACTATTTTTCCAAAAAACAGCAAAAATTGCCAAAATAAATAAATAAAAACCAGTTCCCAAGTCTGAAATTGCCAATGAAGTGTTCAAAACTAATAGTTGCCAAAAAATTAAACTTGGATCTTCTACATCATTTTTGGGTGCTTTCTGATTCAGTCGTTGAATAATTTTGAAAAGAGCTTGTGGTTTATTTTGCCAAAAAACTAGGTTTTCAGGTGGATTAATCTCTGCAAAAGCGATTTTATGTTGCTTAATTGACTGAAAAAAATTTTGGGTTTGGTTGTTTGGAAAGCTGACGATCAAGAAAGAAAGTTGAGTTTTTTTTTCTATTTCTTGATTTTTTTGGCTGGAAAGCATGATCTGACTTTTTTTATAATTGGCAACGGGCAAATTCTGATTGACTTCAAAACGGTAAAAATTCATCCTTCGCTCCACTATAACCCGTGCCAAAGTGTTCATCAAAAATTCCTTTTGTTCTTGATTTAGTGAGAATTTTGGTTTATTTTCAGCTTGATTTTTTTTTGAAAATTCTTTGCTCGGTGCTTTTTTGATTTCAAAACCCAAATGTTTTAGTTGTTTTTCCAAATCAAATTTCTGCCTTTCCAAAAATATGGCAAAACCGTTAGAGTCTAATAAAACTTGATTTATATCTTTTTTCAAGCTTTCATTTTCTGCCTTTTTTTCCACAGTATTTGCTAAACCTTCTTGTTCAAAACTGGTATTTTTAAAATTTATGTTTTCCAAATCAATTTTCCCAGTTTTCTCTTCTGTTTTTACTTTTTCAAAAACATTTTCCAAATTTTCGCTATCTAAATTTTGATTTTCAATTTGTCGTATTTCTTTTTTCTGACCGTTAAATTCTGGGTATTTTTCCCCCACAGCTCGCTCATTTTCCATCTCCTCACTCTCCGACAATTCCTCGTCATTTTTTTTATTTCCGACTGAATTATGCGTGAAAGTTTTTTCATAATTTTTCCAATTTTTAGCGAAAATAGCTAAATCCCCAGCCAACTCTTGTGGACAAAAAATAACTTGCCAGTTTGAGTTTTTGGATTGGTTTGCCAACTTTTCTTTTTTGGAATTTTCAGTCTTTTTCTGTAAGTTTAACTCTAAATTTGACTCAAAGTAAGTTCCGTTTTCAAAGTTTATCAAGGTTAGTTTTTGTAGAATTTTTTCATCCAACTTGAGTTTAAAATCAACATTTTGTTTAATTTTTGCCAAAACCTGCTGAATATAAACCTGAAAATTAGCGAATAAAACTGCCAAATCCTGTCCAAAAAAATAATTTAAATTTTCTGAAGAGTTTTGACTTTCCTTGATTTTATCTAGCTTTTCAAAGAGTTTGAGTGTTTTTTCATATTGCCAAAAAAGTCCAACTATTTCCAAATTTTTAGCCAAATCTAAGTTTTTAATTTGCTCAAGACTGACTGTTTTGACTTCTGGTTTTTGCCTTCCTTTTATCCAAAAATTACCAGCTCCTTGCCAAAAATTTTTAGTTTTTTGATCGTAATAATCAGTCAAATGATTTAAAACTTGTAATTCTTTTTTGTAGATTTCACGGTGTTTATAATTCAACTCTTGGATTTCTTGCCAGCTTGGGCCCAAAAAATTGGGATTTTGCACTTCAAGATTATCAACAGAACAGAATAAATCTACCAAACAATTTGAATCTTGTAAAGTTAACAAAAAAGTTTGACAGGGTAAGACCATAATTAGCAAGTAACAAAGCGGAGTTTAAAAGCTTATTATCCAAAATCAACTGAACTGTAATCAAATTATAATTTTTTGAGAAATAAAGTTTAAGTTGGTATTTTCTTTAAAAAAGTAAAAGTAAAAAATCTTTAAAATATCTAAGACTCTGTTCTAATTCTCCGAAATCCCCCTCTTGTCTATTTCTGTAAGAAATGGGTTGAGCACAGTGATGTCCATTTTCTCCCAAGAAAATTGGTTGAACAGAGTGATGAGGTGGGCGTAAAACAAAGTTTTGATGGGGTGTTTTTTTTGGAAATCAGTTTTAAATCAGTTTTTAATTTTTTGATAAAAAAAGATTTCAGACTGGTTCTAATAAAAAGCTAAATCATACAGAATTGAAAAAACTTTAGTTAGAAAATTTGGAAAATTAGCTTGTGATAATAATTATTTTTTTGTTGTATTTTGTCAATTTATTTTGGAAAACCTGGTGAGTATGACGAACTTAATATGATGAACTTAAAATACCTAAAATAAAAACAAGTCGCTGTGTTATTATTGACTTAATTTAGATTTTATAACCAAACTCACATTAATTTTCACTGTGTAATTCGTAATTTTCACGCCACCTTGAGGCACAAAGCAATATCCCCGTCGTCATTGCAAGCTTGTTTCCCCACTACCCCGAATGAGTGTATGGGAACGAAGTGAATAAGCGGTAGTGAATGTGGAAGGAACAGCCAGACCAAGCACAGGAGTAAAGCGACTAGGTGAACATGGTGAACAGAAGTGTAGCCAACAGACCAAAAGGGGAACAGAGGCTAACGAAGCAATCTTCCCCCGTCATTGCGAGCGAGCGAAGCAATCTTTTTAGCTTTACTAGATTTTGCCACAAGATCACTTCATTTCATTCGTGATGATATCATGTAGTTTTGTTTCTTTACTGGTAAAGTTTAAATATATTTCATTCGTGATGACCCTGTCTTCATTCTTTTGGTTTTACAAAATTTAAGCTGCTATATTTACAAACTTTTCAAATTACCAAGTATGAGTTAATGCTGGTTTGGGTATACCACTTAATTAATTTTAACGTAACCTGAATAAAATCTATTTTTTTCTTGAAATGAAACCATATTTTTTCCTTTAAATTTTTAACAATGAGAGAATTTATTTATTTTCAGGCTTGTTTTTCAGGCTTGTAAAATTTGGTTTGCCAGAAAATTATTTGTGAGTTAAAATACAAACAGATGTTTTCATTAGAAAGATCCTCGCCAAAAAATAAAATAAAAAATAATGTCTGCCACTCACCAAAAAATTATGATTGCCAAAAAAGCAACACAAAACTCTTTATATGAGCCAAATTTTGATCCCGAAAAAGATCTAAATGGAGGTGGCATTTTACAGATTTTATTCAAAGAGCCGAGTGAAAATTATTTTGACAAAAAAAGTCCAGCCGAGCAAAATATACCAAGCCAAATCACAACCAACAGCGAAAATGAGAAAAATATTGAAAATTACCGACAAAAATTAGATGAACTATTGGCAGAAAAAATAATTCTTCAAAACCAAATCAGTCAGTATGAAAGTCAAAAATTGGAAAATGAGAAAAAATTAACTGAGTTAAAACAGCAAAATCTTCAGGAAAGAAAAAAATGGCAACAGGAAAAATTAGACATTTTGGACATTCTTAAACAGCGGGCGTTTTGGCAGCAAAAATCTCAACAAAAATCGCAAGAACTGGATCAGATTCAGCAAAGGATTGATGAATTGCAAAAACTATTAACGGATACTCAAATGGATAAAGTCTATTGGCAAGAGCAAAATATAGAATGGCAAAATCGCTGGTCAACTCATACAGCAAAATGGCATAAACAAGAGCAAAAATGGCAAGATGATCTGTCCAAACTTCAGCGGAGTTTTATTTTGCAAATCAAAAATATGGAAAAACAAGTTTGGCGTAAAGAGAGAATTTGGCTGGCTAGTATCATTATCATTTTTACCGCTTTGACTGTTTTGAGTATTATCTTTTTTCAAAGCTAGAAATGTTTTTTTGGCGTGATTAGTTGGAAATTTTGCTTGGAAATTTTACGAAATACTGCTGAATTTTGTATGAAATTATTTCTTGACAAAGGTTAAAATCTGTGCTAATGTTTGCACATCGTGATGATTTAATTACGAATTTTTATACTTTATATTTTATTTTTTCATGTCAGAAAATTTTAGTAATCTTACCCCCCCCCGAATTATTTTAACACCATCACAAATAGCAATTCAAAACCAATTGGCTACAGTAGCTGGAATTTTAGCTCAAGATGTAGAATCAATCTTATCATTTAAACAGTATGGTCTTGGACAAGAAGCTGAAAGAGTACAGCGAACACAGGGAACTACGGAAAATGAAGCAGACGAAACAGGAAATCCAAATGTTCTAGAATTTATGGAAATGAGTACAAAGCAACTGAGAGTACTGTCTGAGTTTTTAACAACTGACCAAAAAGCGGTAGAAAATACAATTGAGGAAAAGCCTGTTTTTAGTGTAAAAGGTGTGGATGATTTATTGGAAATGATAAACAATGATAGGAGTATTGGACAAGAGAGAAAAGAGAGGTTAAGTACACTTTGCGATAATTCTTTTCTTTTTAGGATTATTTTTTGTTACTGTGTCAATTATAAAGAGATAACTGATTATGAACATAAAAGTTTCTTTTTCACTTATAATCAGGTAAGAAGGTTTTTGACAAGAATTATTCCAAATTTTGATGAAAATAACTTTAACATAAATGAACTTACTAAAAAAATAACCGAAGAGCGAGATAAAACTAAACTAGATTTTTACGACTTCTTGAAAGCTCACGAAATAGTGCTAGAAAATGACGGTAATGAAGATGTGTAGTTTTACTTCCAAGCTGGTTTTTTGACAAATTTTGGAAATTATTTTTTCTTTTAGATATTAATTAAAATATTTTTTGATAATAGTTCTATGGATAAAACAGCTTCAAAACAGCCAGATTATTACTGCATCACCCAATGGCAAAAACCTGAAATGGAAGTTTTAACTTGGAAAAAGTTATCTTTGGAAGAGTCTTTAAATAATCTTAAAGAAATTGGCGGATATTTAACCAGTGCTGATTTGTGGCAAAAATTTTACCTTGAACTTAATTCTAAATTAAAAAATTCAGATTTTGGACAAAAAATTGCTGAGCAAAAAAATGATATTGACCCAAATTCAAAAGACGAATATTACAAAAATATTTTGAAGTTTTGGCAAAAGTCCAGTTTAGATCTGTGGGTAGCAGTTGCAACTGATTTTTGGGAAAAGGAAATCAAAGCTTGGCTGGCAGAAAATTCCAAGTCACTGGGTGATTATTTATGGCCACTTCGGGTTTGCCTTAGCGGACAAAAGCAGTCTCCAAGCCCGTTTGAACTACTGGCTTGCTTGGATCGCGACGAATTAGATTATCGCATCAAAACTTGTTTGGCTGATGTTTGATCAAATTTAGAAAAATAAGTGAAAAAAGATAGTTTATCGGAATTAAAGCTCCTAAAAATCGCTTGGAAATAATTAAAAACTAAAAATTCCCATCTGAATATGCGGCATTGGCAGGCTGTTGGTGCAGTAGTTCACAATGCCAAATTTTATACCCAAAACCACATCAATTTTGACAGATAACCAACAGAAAACACCCCATCAGCTACGCTTGTCACCCCCCCCTCCGTTCTTTCCTCTCACATTCCGTTCGTTGCTATCACACATTCACTTTGTTCATTCGCAGGCTACGCTCATCGCTTTGCTCTGTTCCGCTAAGCTACACTTGGTCTGGTCGTTCCTTCCACATTCGCTATCGCTCATTCGCCACAGCTCCCGCAACACATTTTCTTGGGAGAAAATATGCAAGAGGGGAATTTCTTAAGCAACTTTGTCAATTTTGGTCGTGGACTGGGTATAACAGTGAAAAATGAAAGCTAACAAATTAAAAATTTAAGAGGATGGAATTTTTGGAAGATGTCTTAATTTATTGGAATTGTATGGTTTTGGTAAAAAAATCCAAATCTTACGATTTAACCCAGTCACTTCGCTCCAGACAAGTTGCTTTGCCAACAAGTCATTTAAAAAGGGGAAACTAGCGTGCTGACAAGATTTAGTGTAATAAAATTCTAAATTCTTGATCAAATTTTTTCACTTAAAATCTCAAAAACCTTGTGGGCATTAGCTTTGGTTACAATCAAAGTTAGTTCGGTATAAGTAGAAATAATCTCCAAAAGGTTGACACTTTCCCAAATCAGATGTTTCAAAACTTGATAGACACTACCTGAAATTTGTAAATATTGCGGGTCAAACTTGATAGACACTGCTCCCAAATTTTCCAAAAAAAGATTGGGTTTTTGTGGTTCAAAAACTGCCAAAACTTGGCTTTGATACTTGGAATTAACAAAAACTCCAGTTTCGGTATTACCACTAATAATATTCAAAAAACTATTTTCCACTCCAGAAAGAACTTGATAAATCTCGCTGTTTTTGGTATTGTGATCGCTGTTTTTGGCAAAATTAATCTCGGTAATTGGCACTTTAAGAGACAAATCGTTAATTTTAAGTTGAATTTCAAACTTTTCTTTGATTTCACTGCGAATTCTACCAAGGGCTGTAATAATTGAGCCAAGTTGAACTTCTTTCCAAGTTTTAGTTTCAATTTCACTTTTGATACTTTGGGCGTATTGACTTAGATTTAGCCAGTCATTTCGGAGCATTTCAGCCACAAAAGGTGATTTTTGGACAATCAGTCGGACACAGTCTGTGGAATGTGTTGAAAAATTTGACAATTAAAAACAAAATAAAAAGTCTCTTTGTATGTCTATCAAAAATCTAGTGGAAAAATATGAAACTGGCTATCAGTTTGCCAACGAATCAGAACTTCGAAAAGATATTTTGGACGAGTTTTTGAAACTTCTAAATTGGGATTTGAATAACACTCAAAGTCTCCCATTTTATCAAAGAGAAGTTGTTATTAAAGAAAATTTGAAAGGGAAATTCCGGATTATTAGCACCCAACTCTAAAAATAGATAACTTTACAAAACATTTTTATTATTTTTTAATTATATTAAATATGCCTACTACTAAAAATACTCAAAAAACAGCCGAAAGTCGTTGTGAAAGCTACACTAGAGAACAGCTTAAACTTTTGGAATGGAATTTAAACAAACCTGAGAATGGTGGAGATACTGCCGAAAAACAAGAGCTTAGAAATAATCCAAAACTCAAAAATTTTAGCGATATTCCAGAATTTGTTTTGTCTGTAGATAAAAGTCCTGAAGTAGTAATTGAATGTAAAAATACTTCTGACAAAATTGATTTAGCTTCCAGTGAAGCCAAAGATTATGCTGATAGTTTGGGGTTAAAAATAGCTATTGGAGTAGCTGGAAATATGGAAGATGGTGTCTTGGTACAAAATTGGTTCAAAATTAAAGATGAGTTCAAATTGGTAACTTTTCACAAAATAGCCTTGACTCAAATCTTGAGTAAAAGATATGTCCGCAGACTTCTTGTTCTAAATTCCAACGAAATTGACCAGATTAGCCTGCCAGATGAAAAAAGATTTTATAACGAAGCCGAACAAATTCACAAATGGCTATACGAAAGTAGTGTTTCTAGCAAAGATATGGCTGTAGTTTTGGCTACTATTATTATTGCTTTTCACTCAGATCACAACACTTTGATGCAGCCCAATTTTAACAATATAGATTTGATAAATAGTATTTCCAAAAATAAATTACAAGAATATGGCAAATTGGATTTGATAGATTTATTTCAAATAAGTATTAGTAAAACTACTTCCACAGATAAATTAAAATGGCACATTCCTTTGATTATCAATTCACTTTATAGACTTGATGTCTTACCTCTTTTGGAGTCTGGGGCTGATATTTTGGGTAAATTTTTTGAACTATTTCTACGATATTCTAATGATCAAAGAGAGCTAGGAATTGTTTTTACTCCTCGTCATATTGTGGAGCTAATGTGCGATTTAGCTGATATTCAATATACAGATACAGTACTTGACCCTTGTTGTGGGACTGGTGGATTTTTGGTTGGAGCTTTTTCCAAAATGAGAAATCAACTACAAAATACTCCACTTGAACCACAGATTTACGAACAAGAAATGGAAAAGTTAAAATCCCAAAGGCTTTTTGGTATAGAAGAAGACACTAGCAAAAGAATTTATGGTTTAGCTTGTTTGAATATGATTTTTAGAGGTGATGGACATAACAATATTAGGCATGATGATTGTTTCAAAGTAGAGGAATTTGAATTTGAAATCAAAGAAAATAACAAAAGGCAAATACAAACTATTGCCCAATTTGATAAGGTTTTGATCAACCCTCCATATGCTCAAATAGTTAATGAAACTAAATTTTTGGACTATTGCCTTAAACACCTCAAACCAAATGGCTTACTTTGTGCGATTATTCCTTATTCTGTGTTATGTGAGAGAAATACAGACAAATGGAGAAATGGCATTATGATGAAACATAGAATTTTGGCATCTATTACAGTTCCTGTGGAGTTATTTTATCCTATTTCTGCCCCTGCTGTTATTATTTTGATAGAAGCACATAGCCCACAAGCCAATAGACCAATATTTTTTGGAAGAATTGAAAATGATGGGTTTTTTATAGATCGCAAAAAAAGAAGTCAAAGATTTACTTTAGACGAAAAAGACAAAGAAATTTGGGATTATGGACAAGCTATAGAAATAAAAAAAGAGTTTATAAAATGGAATGCTTTACAAAAAGCTAATATACAACAACCAACAAAAATTACAAGTATAGTACAATCTGTAGAAAAACTTAATCACAAGCAAGAATTAGTGGCAGAAGCCTACATTGATAGCCAAATTACAGATAGTCAGATAATCTCAAATTCAGTTTTTGAAGTAATACAAAGTCAATTTTTGTTTCAAATGAAATTTTGTAAAAAATTAAAAGAAATTAGATATAAAGAAAATTTAGAAAGTAATTTTAGAGTCTTTACTGAAAAGCTGATTTTACAAAAGGTGGGTAATTCAAATTTAAAAAATATTTTAGACTTTTTTGAACCGCAAGAAATTGACAAGCAGTTTGTTCCTTGTATTTATGGTGACCAAGAGTTAGAAAAAAAATCAATTTTAGAAAAAGGTGATACAATTGTTATTTCTTCTGGGAGTGGTGATAATGGTTTGCATGATTTTTACAATTTTCCTATTTTATGGCAAGATTTACCAATTTTAACTTTGCCTAGAACTGGTAGTATTGGTTTTGCTTTTGTTCAAGAATTACCTTGTTCAGTAGCCAGTGATACTTTAATTTTTATACCTAAAAAAGATTTAGATAAAGAATTGTTATATTATATTGCTGGTATTTTAAGATTAGAGAGTTGGAGATTTAGTTACGGCAGAACAATGTCTCCATATAGAGTCAGTCAAATTAAGATAGACCTCTCATTCTATGATAAAGAAGCTATCAAAAAATACCGAGATAACTTACCTTTTTTAGCGATTAAACCTATGATTAAACCTATGTTGTAAGAAGAAACAAGACTCATCTATGTGGAATACGAAATTGACAAGCGGGTTTGTGAGCTTTATGGTGTGGATTATGATATGTTGGAAAAATAAATAAAATAAAAACTAAATCCGGCTTGATAAAAAGCAAAACATATTTCATAATTGTAAGTACTTTTTTATAATTTATACTTTAAAAACATGTCAGAAACCCCTACATCACCTGAAAGCCCAAACGAACTTTTAAATAGGCTTTTAAAAAAATTTAACCAAGAAATCATAGACCGAAGAGCAATAACAATTGAAAATCCAAATGGAGAAACGGTGGGTTTATGTTATTTAAAACCGATAGCTGGCTATGGAATCGATGAATTAAAAATAATTTCCACTTCAAGCTCAGATTTATTAGTAAATCAAGATAAAATATCCAAGTGGCTTCAACCATACAACACACCTTTGGTTGCAAAAATAAGAACAGATGACCAAAATTATTCAACTTTAATAGAAGATTTAGGATTAATTGTAGATATAGCCAATCCCTATTAAACCTTTACACTCATACAGTTAATTTGGATACATAAATTCTCTATAAAATCAACAGAATAATCGTAAAAACTTCTCAACCTTTGCTTCAATTCGTG
>JBIIDY010000021.1:0-14382 GCA_044238065.1 Limisphaerales bacterium
TTTTGATATTTCCCGTAGCGAAATTGTCCAGATTTTGGAGTCCAAAAATTATAAAGTCAGTAGCACATTAACCAAGGAAACCGAGATTTTACTTGTTGGCGACAAACCCGGCTCTAAAGTAGCCAAGTCCCAGAAAATGGGAATTACAATTTTGGAAAACTGGCAAACTTTGGGATAAATTTAGCAACAAGTCTTTCAAAAAGCTGGCTGTTAATTCTTTTTGAATTTCAGAAGTTTCGGGTTAATAATTTTTGGTATTTTTGACAATTTGAGTAAATTTTGTTTGTTATTTTATAATTAGTTTTATCAAAAGTTTTCTCACCGAAAAATAATTTTTTACCACACTTTTAACGCTCCTTTAAAGTTAAATTTTTACCAAATTTCAATAAATCAATTTCAATAAATCTAAATCTTTTCCAAGAAACATTTAAAAAAAATTACAGAAAATTCTAATTTCTATATAAACCAATAAGTTTATTTTTTAAGCCTTTTCAGACCAAATTTTAATTCCATATTCAGTCCATCTTCAAACCCAGTCTTAATCTTTTTTGCTAGTTTTTTATGAAATTTTATGAGAATGTCTAATCCAAACCAAAATTATCCAGAATATCCAAGTCAAAACCCAAATCAAAGCAATCGCCAAACTCAAAATCCTTATTTTGATAATAAAAATCAAGAAAACGGGACGACATTTTCAACTAGAATGGTAAATTCTCAAGATCAAAACAAACTTAAGATTACGAAACAAATTACCAAACAAGCTACCAGGCAAACCCAAGATAAATGGACAAATCAGTCTTGGTGGTATCTGATTATTCTCAACTTTATCGCTATTCTTTCTTACTGGTTTTGGTTTTTTGATTGGGGTGTGATTACTGCCGGAGATTGGGGTTATCTGGGTCCGCAAGCTTCCAAACAGCTTTGGGATTTACCTTCAATGATTGGCTTAACTGGTAGGACTAACCTGACAATTCAAACTGCACCTATCTTTGCTCTTTGGGGTGGTTTGAGTTATTTTTTTGGCTTTGAAGTGGTTTCTCGTTTAGTTTATCTTTTTCCTAGTGTTTTTATCCCAGTTATCGGAATGTTTGTGTTAGGCAAGCACATTTTGAAATCAGATTTGGCAGGGTTTGTGGCCTCTATTGTTTTTAATAGCAGTATTTATTTTTTAATGATTCGTCAAGGACATTTATTGCTGGCATGTGCCTACGGAATGACAGTGTGGGTGGTTTATTACTTTATCAGGATGATGCAAGAAAAAAAATGGTGGCAAGCTTTTGCTTTGAGTTTTTTGGCTTTTTTGTGTGGAGTTTTTGAATTTCGTGGCTTGTACATCACTCTTTGGCTGGTGTTTTTTTATTACCTTTATTACAATTTTGTAGAAAAAAGAAATTGGCAAGCCTTTTGGCAAACAACAAAATTATCCGCCGTTACTTTTATCCTTTTTATTAGTTATAACATATTTTGGTTACTACCTTTCAGTCAAACAGAGATTTTGAGTTCCAACTCACTTTTTGAAAGATCTATAATTACCAGTCATTTTTTTGATTTAATTAGAGCTTTTGGAATGTTTATTATTTGGTGGTCAGGGAGTGCTCCAGCCCCCACTTGGAATGTGCCGCTCAACTTTTTTATCGCCCCAATAGCTGCCATTTTTGGTTTTTATTACAACAGACGCAATACTAAAGTAGTTTTTTTTGCGATTATTTCCCTTTTTGGAATTTTACTTTCCAAGCAAGCTGGCGACCCTTTTCCTGATCTTTATGATTGGCTTTACAAAAATTTTGCCGGTTTTGGAGCTTTTAGAGAGGCCAGTAAGTTTTATGGGATAATTTCTCTTGGTTACGCCATTTTGATCGCTTCTTTGGTAACATGGCTTGTCAAAAATTTGAACCAAACTTTGTGGCAAAGATTTTTTCAAGTTTCCTTAATTTTGGTTTTGGTTACTAGTTTTTTATGGCATAACCGACCAATGATAAGTCAAGAATACGGTGCTTTGACCGTGCCAAAAACAATTCCAGCTGAATCAGTCAAATTTAATAATTTTATCGCCGCCCAAGAAGATGAGTTTTATGTTTTGGGGGTACCGACTTTGGATAACTGGTTTTCTAGTTATAGTCGTCACCGTCGTCTTGATTTGGTCAATATTGTTCAGGATGATTGGGCCAAAATAATGGATAACCCTGTTCGCTCCATAGAAAATCCTTGGACGATGAGAGAGCTGATAACTTACCTTTTAGACAAGCCTGTTTTGGAAGAAATCACTCGCCATTTTGGGGTTAAATATCTAGTTTTGCCCAAAGAAGAAAAAAGAAACGGCACAAGCAATCAAGAAGCTTTGGGTGGTCGGCAGTATTTTATCGACGCTTTACAAAAAAGCCCTTTTATCAAGCAAATAGATATAGGTAGTGGTGATTTGTTAATTTTTGAAAATACTAATTACAAAAAAAATCGAGACTTAACAGAACAAGTCTGGGAATTGAACAGCAACCAAAACATTAATTATAAATCACTATTTGTCAGAAATACATTAGGCGGAGAATTTAATATCTATCTCAATGATGAAAAAAGATCATCAAAAGAAAAAATTTCCAGTAATACTGCGCCAGATTTACCAACTTCCAAGCTATCAAACCTTTTTGAAAATCTCAAACCCCAAGAAATCAATGGGCAAAATATCAATCAAAACTTAGAAATCAACCCAACCTTTGATTATAAAATTTATCACAACCAAAACCGTAAAGAAATTGTTACCAGTTTTGAAAACGGAAAGTTAGAAATTTTTAGCCAAAATCAACAAAATCTAAAATTCAATGGACAAGATATCAACCTACCAGCCAATAAAAAAGTTTTTTTTCAGCAAACTTTGGATCCCAAAGAAACTTATTATTTGACTTTTCAAGGAAAAAAACATCTTTTGGAGAAAGGGCAAACTAGCTTGGGTTTTATGAACACGGGAGAAAATGGGGAAAATTCAGATGAAAGTTTAAAAATTTTGGAAAATGGACAAATCGGACTGTATCAAAAAGATCGTAAAAATATAGTTCCCAACGGTGATTTTAGTAAAGGAATTTGGTCTCAATTTGACTGCACAAATCCAAATGAAGCCGAATTACAACAGGGCGAAAAAAAACTTGATGGTAAAATTGAAAAAGGAGGTGATTACGGAGAAATTTTACAACTAACCGCCCAAAACCAAACTGCTTGTAGTCAGATAGACTTTGCTATTGAGCCAAATCAGTATTATGCTTTTGAGTTTGAATTTGCAACAAATGGCAAGGGTGTCAGTTTTTTGATGGGTTCCAACGATCCAGACGCCAAAGTAATCAGAGGTAATATACAAGTAGAAAGGTCAAACCGGTGGCAAAAACATCAGCAGATTTTCAAAACTTGGGACAACACAACTAGAACCAACATTTTATTAACAAACAAATCTCCAGGAGAAGAAATAGTATCTAAATATGATAATTTCCAGCTCAATAAACTTAATTTTATCAACTCATTTGATATAAAAATACCCAAGGAAAAAGAAGATTTTATCGCTATTTCTCTTAACCCAATCTCTCAAAATTCCAATCAAAATTCCAATGGAGAACAAAACTTGGCAAATAAGCAAAACCCTGATCAAAATTCAAGTTCAACCAAAAGCCAATTAACATACGATTTTAATAATGCCAAATTTGGACAAAACTGGTTTAAAAACGGTGATATTGAAAATGGAACTTGGGTGGAATGCAGCAAAGAAAGAAGCAAGGTGGAAATTGTTACAGAAAAAGACGACCCGCAAGATACTCAACCAAAAAATCAACCAAAGAACCAAGAGCAAAATAAATTAGCAGACTCTATTGAGAAAATAACTCGAGACTTTGGGGGGAAAACTATGAAACTCACATCGGTTCGGGAAAGAGCTTGTAACCAAACAAACATTGCGGTAGAAAGTAACACCAAAGTTTTGCTAAGTTTTGACTATAAAACCAACAACACCTACATTTCTAACTACTTGGCTTTTGATGGTACAGATCTGATTATCAACAATCCATTTACTTTTACGGACAACACAAACTGGAACACTTTCACCAAAATCCTGCGAACTCCCAACGACACTTCTATTGCGACTTACAACGCTTATTCCGTGGGCGACCCAAACCGCGATAAGGAAATGATCGCTTCTTTTGATAATTTTAAAATGACGCCAATTCCAGATTTTGACAGCCAGTTTTTCCTAGTTGCAATCCCTAAAACCAAGCTGGAAATACCCACCGAAAATAAGAAAAAAACCAGTTCTTTGACCCAAAAAGAATATAATTTTCAAAATGTCCAGCAAAACTTTTTTATCTCCACCCGAGATAGCTTTGACCCCAACTGGAAACTAACCCAAAAAAGAGGCGATTTTATTCAAGACTACCTACCTTTTGCCAGAGAAAACATTACCGAAATGCCAACCTTTGAAACTAACCTTAGCCAAACGACTTGGTATGTAGATCTTGATATTATTTGTAAAAATGGTAATCGGTGCGAAAAAACGGCTGACGGTGGTTATAATTTGGATTTGGTGGTAGAATACTGGCCTCAAAGATGGCTCAATTTAGGCTTGATTATTTCAGTTTTTATTTTTATTTCAGCTTTTGTTTTTTTCCTTTATTTACTTTATGCCAAAAAAATTGACTAACCTTGAAAAATTATTAGCCCAGCCAGATTTGGTGGTGCCAATTGTGACCGTGGTTTTATTCAGCCTATTTTTTGCTTGGAATTTTGCTTTTCGTACCGGTGGTGTTGTCTCCGTTTCCTCAACTCAAAGCTCTTCTTCCAGCTCCAGATCCTTGACTAAAAGGAGAATTTTGACCGAGCCGATGTCCCAAAATTTAGCTTTTGAAGAAAATACTTTGAACCATATTTTGATTACTGGACAAAGTCTTTCTGTCGGTGAAACGGGCAAACCTGCCTTGTCAATTTTCCAGCCATATTCCAACTTGCGGTTAACGGACGGTATAGTCGAGCCTTTGATTGAAAACATTCAGTTGGATGGCTACACGGAAACTAGCGAAAGTATCACCAGCGGTTTTGCCAATAACACCACCTTCAATTCCAAAGATCAAAAATACCAAATCGTCATCAGCAATCACGGACGGGGTGGAACTGCCTACAACAACCTAAAAAAAGGAACAGCACTTTATCAAAAAAATCTGGACGAAGTCAGTGCAGCCCAAAGTTTAGCTAAAGGTAAAGGTTTGAAACACAAAGTTCGGGCAGTTTTTGTCATTCACGGAGAAAGTGATAACGCCCTTGGAAATGGTTCTAAATATGCGGATTTTCTACAAGAGTGGCACACTGCTTACAATCAAGACATCAAGCAAATCACTGGACAAACTGAAGATATTTTTCTTTTTACAGATCAAATGAGTAGTTTTGGACATGTCCTCGCAACCCCCAAAAACATCGCAGATCCTAGCACCGCTCTTGCCCAGCTTACCGCTAGCGAAAAAAATCCCAAAATTATCATGGTCGGCCCCAAATATTTCTTGAATTATAATGATAATCTTCACCTTAATAATCTTGGTTACCGTAAAATGGGTGAGTATTACGCCAAAGCTTTTCAGCAAACTGTGCTAAAAAATGAAAATTGGCAGCCACTGAAACCATTGGAAACGAGACTAGAAGGTGATAAGATTAAAATTCGCTTTTCTGTTCCCCAAAAACCCCTGACACTGGACACCAAAAATGTCTTAGAAAGGGAAAATTATGGCTTTAATTTCGTGGAGGATGATGGAAATCCTGGTAAAATTCAAAGTGTAAAACTTATCAGTGAGGACACAATAGAAATTACTTTAGATAAAATTCCCAGTGGTAACAATAAAAAAATTCAGTACGGACTAAACGCAGCGTATCTAAACGATTCCACAACGGGACATGGAACGGGAGCGATGAGAACAGGGGCTGCGGGTGGAAACTTGCGAGATAATGATGAATCTGACTCAATTTATGGTAATAATCTTTATAACTGGGCAGTCCATTTTGAAGAAAGCTTGGATTAATTCTTGAATTTTCCTAAAAAAGAAATCTCTTGAGTGGTGGATGGGGTGGTTTTTATGAAGCTAAAATCTTCCTATGCACTAATTTTCCCTTTTTGAAGGACTTGTTGGCAAAAAAACTTATCTGGAGTAAACTGACTAGGTCAAACCTATATTTTGTCTATTTTTATAAGAATTTGGGTTGCGGGAACGAAGAAACCAAGTGAGGAACGAACAGAAAGCAGTGATGCGGGGGATTTTTGTGTTAAAAATTGTTCATCGCGATAGGTATAATAAAATCTTGTCAATTTGAAAAGGCTGAAAACTACTCCCTGATAATCTCTATCTCGCCATCATAATTCAGTTTGATTATTGTGGAGCTGGCAGATTTTTGGTTGTCATTTTGTTTGTGTTGGACAGTGTAATCAACTTTTTCCATCAATTTCGGATTAATTTCTGCAAAGTTACAAGGTGTCGGTTCTCCGCTAAAATTAGCTGAAGTGGACACGAGCGGCTTATTTAATTTGGCTATCAGATCGCTACAAAAACCTTGTTTGACAATTCTGATGGCGACGGAATCATCACTGGTGAGATTTTTTACCAAATTTTGACTCTTGGGATAAATGACCGTGGTTGGTTTGTGGTTTTGATCTATAAAAGACTTTACCTTTTCAAAGTAACTTTCTTCAAAGTCAACATAAAAACGAATCATTTCCAAAGAATTAACTAAAAGAATCAGGCTTTTTTGTGGTGGTCGGTTTTTGATTTGATAGATTTTTTCTACAGCTGCGATGTCAGTGGCGTCGCAGCTCAAACCCCAAACGGTATCCGTTGGACAAAGAATGACCCTACCATTTTGGATTATTTCCAAGCTAAAATTTAAGTCTTGCGAATAACTATTTTCGTTGATTTCCATATGATAAAAATTTTTAAATACTATAGAACTAAAATATTAAAATAGATTTATTATTCCCAAATCAATCAAGACTGGCAATATATCTTTACTTCTGTTTGGTAACAAGACTTGTGATATACTCAATTCACTATCAAAATTGATAAATTTATTAAACTTGCTGCTATTTTTACCTGTAATTATCAATATTTTTTGCTCCCTTAAGTGTAAAATTTGGTCGTGGAAGGGGTATAAAATACTACTGACAGATTACCTTTTTGTCTGAGTAACGATTTATCTTGTAAAGTTCTGATGGTCAGACTAATAACCATAAACTAGCCAACCACGATTAGCATTAGATTTATTAGGATTTTCCCATGTTTTGAATTTTCCATTTTCCATTTTGTAAGTGTAGTAAGTCTGGGTCATTGACACACCGCTATAGACTCCTTCCAATCCTGTCATTGAGCGATATAAGTCAGATTTAGCTACTTTTTCACTTTCGGAGAATCTGATATTATAACGAAACTGGTAGGCGTAGACTGGTATATTTTTGGCTGTAAATCTTCCTGGCACTGGTGCATTATTAATTGGTTCATCGTAAAAAGCCCTTACATCCATATTATTAGATGGTGAGCTAATACCAGTAGTGTTACCTAGCACAGCCGGACCATTAACATTGCCAGCAAATATGTTTTGGGTTAAACAGTCTCGTCGTAATCTAGTAGATTCAGCTACTCCAAAATCGTAATAAGTTTTTTGATTAGTGAGAAGAGGTTCCCGAAAACTTGGAGAATTTATTTTTTTTCTTACATTTACACTAAATCCGTCATTATAATCATCAACACCCAAAACGATCTGTCCAGCAAAAGAGCCATGAAGCGAACAGGTATAGTCTGTAAATGTTTTATTATTAGAAATTATTGCTTTTGACCAGTCTGTATTAGTACCGCAAGTTTGTTGGTCGCAAGTCACGGTAATCAGTTTGATTTTGGGATCAGAGGTGCCTTGTGAAGAATTTTGAGCTTGAGCAACTGGAGAAATTGAACCTAGTGCAACGGCTGAAACTGTCAAAACAGTTAAAACTTTGGAAAAATTTGATAAAAACATAGAAGTATAATTTTGTGAAAAAATATTTAAGTAGTTAACTTAAAAAGTAAGTTTAACATAAAAAAATAGTATTGTCAAATGATTCAGAAAAGCACTGTAAAGCATATTTTTAACTTATCTTTTTTATAACCAAATAACATAATACCTTTGCGAAAAAGTAAAAAGCCCATCAAACATCGAATTACTAACTCTATCAGTAAATTACAAGGAATAAAAAAATTGATACTTTCAAAACGACTGCAAAAGTGTAAAGATTTAAGTGGTTGACTATAAGTATAATTTTCAGATACGTTCGTTAGGGTTTTTCAGATTTTCCAGAATTTTTGCCCATAAACGATTTGTCCAGCTTGGAACGATTTTATCAAGAATTTTTAGCACATCACCACCAATTCTCATACTGGGAACGAGTAGATTTCCACCAGCTTTTTTGATTGAATTTTCCAAAATAGAGGCCGATTCTGTCAAATATTCTGGGTAAAATTTGGGACTACCAAGTCCGACAACTGCCAAATTCTTAGCACTCAAATCAGTTTTTTCCAGAACTTTCAAAAATGGCAAAAAATGAGCTTCCACTGTGCCTTGTCCATATGTTGGGCTTGCCAAAATAGTCAAATCACCTGTCAAAACCTCATCAATTATAACATTTTCAACTCTTTTTATTTTTAGATTAAGCTGGATTTTTTTATTGTCAATTTCACTTTCAATCTCCTTATTTTCTTTCTTATTTTCATTTTCAGCTAATTCTTGTAAAACTTGAGAAATTTTGTCCACTACAAGCTCGGTATTTCCACCAACAGTGGCATAAATTATCAAAATTTTAAAATCAATAGACACAGGTTTTCAAAAAATATTTTCTAAAAATTTCAGTTTTTTTTGGTTATAAATTAAGTTTTTATCAAAAATTAGAATTACAAATTTAAATTTCATTTAGTTTCAAAATAGGCTTTAATTATTTTTGTAATGTAAATTGTTTTAGAGTATTTTTAGGTTGTTTTTCAATTGCTTTCTAATTTTATTAGTGTAATTCATTCAAAAAAGCTTTAATAGTTATTTTTCAAATTTAACTAATTCTAAAAATATCTTGTTTAAAAAATTTGGAGGCAACTGCGGGAGTCGAACCCACCTGCAAGGTTTTGCAGACCTCTGCCTAACCGATCGGCCAAGTCGCCCAAAATATTTTGTCAAAAATAGTCAATAAATAAATATCAAACTATCGATTTGGAGTAAAATTAAATTAGCAAGAATTGTCAAGTTTTTATTTTGATAGTTGTGTTCAAAGTCTGATAATTATAATATTGTTAGGAAGGAAAAACCCAAAGAAACCATTTTTTGGCAAACAGTTTTTTACTCTTTTTTTGAAAAAGGGAATTTATCAAGCAGTGCAAATTGACTAACCGAAGGTAGTTGATCTTTGTAACCAACATTAATTACTCTAAATTATTCTAATTACAGGTCAAATAAAAATCCAAGAAACAATAAAAATACCAATATTATACCCAAACCAGCATTAACCTGTGCTTGGTAATTTTGAAAAAAGTTTGTAATGTCAACAGCTTAAATCTTGAAAAACCAAAAAAATGAAATACAGTGCGTCATCACGAATGAAATGAAGTGATCTTATGGCAAAATCTAGTAAAGCTAAATATGGAGTTTAATAAACTCTGCTTCGCTAACCTCTGTTTCCTTTGTCCACCCATACACTCGTTCGCAACAATGTGGGAAGATTGCTTCGCTACACTCGCAATGACAAGCAATCCCGTAATGGTATGAAAATTAGGAATTAACCAGTACAAGTTAATGCTGTTTTGGCTATATCATATAAAAACTATAATTATAATAACTTTTTGATACATCTAATGGGGGGGGGTGAGATGACTAGATAAATGGTTAACAAAAAGACTGGATGAACAGAAATATTGTGAGTAGAGAAACAAATAAAGCACAGATAATTGACAATTTAGTAAAATTTATCCACAGCTGTTTTAGTTATTAAAATCTAAATAACTTGATATTACGTCATTAAATCACAAATAATTTAAGCTAAAAATAAATCCAAAATGTCATTTTTTTGTCTATTAAAATTTAAAATCAATTTTCTTTTTTACTCATTTTTTTGAAAGTTTATAAAAATTATAATCTATTCTGAAAACTTTCTCTGAAAAACAGGCTTAAACACTTTTTGTCAAAATTCTAAAAAATATGGTTTTTGATTTGCAATATAATTTGGAAAATTTTACTTTGTGGTTTCAAGGTGGAATCCGTCGTTGGGTATTAATTTTTGCTGGAATTTGTGTGATTTTACTAGCCCCAATGTACTTTCTCGGAATTCTTCTCTCTAATGTTTGGAGCACCCTTCCTGCCAACCCTAACCGTTTTAACAACGCTAATTTAGTCACCAAAAAATCAATTCCAGAACTAGACTGGGCAATTTCTAAAACCCAGGTAGTCCCGCTGGCAACTGGTGAAAATGTGCTTTATGTCTCTATTTCCAACAAAGCTAACACACTAATCGGCTATTTTCCGTTTTCTTACAATATCCAAATTTTGGACGCAAATGGCAACGCTCTTTTTAACGAGGTTCAGGAAACATATATTTTACCTGGCGGGATTCGCTACTTGGTTGTCAAATCAAACAGTTCCAATGCCTCCGAAATAAAGTTAACTCGAAGCGAAAAAACCCAACCAGTTTATTACAACCCCAACTCCAAAAATATCAAAGAACCTGATGTTAGGGTAATTAGCCAAAATCTCAAAGACATTACTTTTACCAAAAACATGGAAATAGGGGCCACTTTCAAAAATTTTGACCAACGACAAATCAAAGTTCTGGATGTTTTGTATATTTTACGAGATAGTCGTCAATCGGTGGTTGGTATTGGCACGGTGCAATTGACGGATTTGCGACCCAATGAAGAAAAAAGTTTCAAATTTCTTTACCCAAAACCATTAGATCGGGTAGCTACCATTTTGGATCTGCAATGGACAGTTAATTATCTTGATCCTAGTAATATCTTTTTGCCTTAAAAACACTCCAAAAAAGCAAGGGGCTACTGTAAAATCAGGAAAAACAGTTTTTGAAAAAGTAAAAAATCTTAAAAGCTGGCAAAATTTCCAAATTCGTCAAAATTTCAAACCTAAAATTCCAAAATCTCCCTTTACCTAAATAAAAATATCGTTTATTTTCAACTAAATTTTCCCTTCAAATTCTTGTCAAATACTCCTCACAAAACTAAATTTTCGTGTTTTGGCAGTACAAAAAATCAGAAAAAATCAATTAATTTTCGTAATTTATCAAAAGTTTAAAAATCCACCAACTTTCAAAGTTTTTGCTAATTCCAAACAAATAAACTATTTTTAACCTTACAAAATGTGATTATGTCAAATCTTTTTTTGCCCAAAAGTCGTCAAAATAACAATTTTCAAGAAGTAGATTTTACAAGACAGGCTCGCGGTGAAGATAATTTTCGTGATGATGATTTTGACTCTGGTGATTTTGACAATGAAGAAGCGGTTTTTGACAATTTTCAAAATAATTTTGAAGATGATGATTTTTCCAAAAATTCCTACAATCAAAACCCAAAAAAAATAAATAGAACCAGCAAAAACCCACACCATTTCTCAGGTCAACGTTCCCATCAAGATTATGTTCAAAATCAAGGTAACAATTCCCAAAATTATCCAGAAAATAGCCAAGAAGACAGTCAGGCAAAC
Source organism: Limisphaerales bacterium (assembly GCA_044238065.1). Classification (GTDB taxonomy): domain Bacteria; phylum Patescibacteriota; class JACMRA01; order JACMRA01; family JACMRA01; genus JBIIDY01. The sequence continues at coordinate 11,722 of JBIIDY010000021.1, forward strand.
CAGCGATCAAGTTTTTTACCTTTTGTGTTTCTGTTTCTAATTTCCCTTCTTTTATTAGCCAGTCTTGTTTTTGCTTATTATGTTTTTGGCAGAAATGATGTGAAAGTTGATGTGAAAAATAACGTAGGAAAAATAAACCAAATTGCCCAAACTCCAAATCTGAACAACATTGATTTTGGAGAGATTACAAAGCAAAAGCCCAAAGAATTGACTTTAAAAATGCTATTTCTAGGTAACACTTTTTGGGGTCGTTACATTGACGATTGGGCAAAAGCTAGTCCACTCAAAGAAAAATACCCATTCTCTGGACTTTCCACTTTGGAAAAAGAAAAATACGACGCGTGGATTTCTGGGTTAGAGTGTCCCATTACCAGTACTTTTCGCAGCAGTCAAGAGCAAGATACCGATCTCAAATTTAGCTGTTTGCCCGAGTACACACCAGAAGCCTCTCGCTGGATTGACGCTTTCACTTTGGCTAATAATCACACGGATAATATGGAAGAAGTGGATGGTTTTGAACAAACCAAAAAGAATTTGGCTGGTAACGGCATTCAATATTTTGGACATTACGACAGCGACCAGGAAGATGAACTTTGTAAAATTATCACTTTCCCTGTCAAAAAGAAAGACTTTACTAAAAATTCAAATAGCAATTCAAGCTCCAACAATTCAACAAAATCAACAAATAATTCCCAAAATTACGAACTAAATCCACAAACAAATCAGCCTTATTTTTTACCGCTGGCTTTGTGCGGTTATCATAACGTTTTCAAGCTACCAACAGATGCCCAACTGGCCAAAATCACCGAACACTCCAAGTTTTTACCAACAATTGTAATGCCCCATGGTGGAGCAGAATATACCAGCAAGGCCGACCAAATCAAAACCAGTCTTTACCGTCAAATGATTGACTTGGGTGCTGACGCGGTTATTGGAGATCATCCACATGCCGTGCAAAATAGCGAAGTTTGGCAAAAAAAGTTAATAATTTACTCGCTTGGTAATTTTATTTTTGATCAGCAGGGTAGTCAAGGTGTCCGTCAATCTTTGGTGATGGATTTAGAAATGACGGTTGATTTTGATGAAAATTTGGAAAAATGGTTAGAAATAGCTCAAACTTGTCGAGAAAATGATAATAAAAAACTGGGGACAATAAAAATTAAAGAAAATAAAAGTGATAATTCAGATGGTAATTCAGCCCAAAACAGTGTAAAAAGTATCGCGAGCTTATCAAAAATTCAAAGCGAAACTGGTAAAAACTGCTTGGATCTTGCCAAAAATCAAAAGCTCAAAAAACCAAATTTTACATTCAAATGGGACGCACTCGCCACCGATTCTACTGGTAAATTGACCAAAAAAGCTAGTTCAGAAATTACCCAAAATGTTCTAAACATCGCTAACTGGGCAACAACCAAACAAGAACTTGAAAAATAAACAATCTGAAATTTAGATAAAAACCACTTTAAAATGATTTAATCAACGTACAAAAATAACTAAATCGTATCAGTTCATAAAATAATTGAGCGAAAAACTATTAACACCGATTATTTTAAGGAATTAAGAAACCTATAAATTACCACAAAAAAACCTTTTTGAACAAGTTGAAAGCTGGGAAATACACAGAATATTGGACGAACAATTGACAACGACTGACTGGAAGGTAGGAACAGTGTGGTGTGAGGTAAATTAGAGTTTATTGTTGAAAATATGAACCAAAGTCGGGAGGAATTGGAATGCCACATTCTAGTAGGTAGTTGTTAGCGGAAAAGGGATCTGTGAAATTATATCTTTTATTATCAAACACAATTGTTATACCTTTTTGCTCTGTTGTAAGTGCATTAATTTCATACAACTTTCCGTCAACAAAACCAAAGAAAACTGAATTATTTGTAGATGATGATTCAAATAAACTTTCTAATGCTTGAACAGCTTCCACTTCTTCTGAATAACTTTCAATCTTTTTAGATAAAGCATCAAGCCCGTTTAGATAATTGTCAAGATTAGATGAAGTAATAATAACATCAACCTCGCCACCTATTACATACTCATTTTCATGTCCAACAGTATTTTTTATACTTGTTATTAAATCACTCAAAGCAACTAATAGACCTTTTGATTTTACTCCTTTTTGATCAATATAATTATTTAAAATTTTTATACATAGTATTTCTTTTTCTTTTTCTATTTTCTTTTTTTCAAGCCTTTCAGCATCAGGATCGTACTTACGAATTTCTTGTTCAACAGTTAATTGCGTCATTGGAATAGCCTTTCTTAACATTTCTTTTCCTTTTTTTGTAATTTGAATTATGTCACCTTGCTTTCGTGCGATAAATAGCTCAAATCGCATTTCTTTGCCATTTCTTTTTGCCGTGATTAGGCCTTCTTGTATCATGACTTTTATTTTTTTGTCTTCCCCTCCCCATAAAAGATCAGCATGGGCAACACCTGTTTTGGAAAATTCTGCAGCTAATAAAGCAATATCTTGGCGATCAAGACTGGGTTTAAATAGTATATTTTCAACTAAACGATTAGTTGTATAGTGGAGACTGGTTAGACCTTTACATTTTTTTAGTCAGTTTGAAAAGTATGAAATTTGTATTTTCTTTGTAATTTAGAGATAAACTGGATAATTTAATGTTTGGAAAAGTTTTGACTTTTTTG
>JBIIDY010000022.1:0-14254 GCA_044238065.1 Limisphaerales bacterium
TTTCTATATTTTTACTCAAAACAGCTTGTACAAATTCTATTTCTTGAGAACTTAAAAGCTTCCAATCAAGATCAATTTTTTCATAGACTTGAGCCAAAGAAAATAAAAAACCTTCTGGAGAAACAAGACTTGCTGGGTAATTAACATCTAAACCAAACTTGTTTTTATATTCGTTATATTTATTATTGGAATTGGCATGGATATTTTCGTGAACAAAAGTGGATATTATTTCAAGTGTACTTTCTTTTAAGAGAGAGTGAAAATCATATCTCACAAACTGATATCTCACAAACTGTTTTCCTCTAAAAGAAACAGCATGATATTCGCCAACATTAGATTCCAAATAAGCTAAATATGGCTCAAAAAAAGTAAACCTCTTTTCTACATGTTCATAGCCCAAGTCGGTCATCATTCCGTAATATTTTTCTCGAGCTTCTGCGACACATTCGTTCCATTTAGTCTTGTGAGTTAAACTGTCGTAAATTTGCCTATGTTCTTCCAGAACTTCCTTAGTCGGGTTGTTGATATTTTCAACCTTACTATTGGCAATTTGTTGTCGCCAAGTGTTTATTTTGTTTAAATCTTCTGGTGAGAGTGGAGATGATTTTACTGTATCAAACATAAAATTTTTGGTTCTAGGCTATAAAAAATTACACTTATTATAAGTATACATCAAATTTTGATTTTAGCCAAATGAGTTTTTAAATTGGGTTTGAAGAAGAATGAAAGTGTGGGTTTGTAATGGAATGCTTGCCGTTCCAAAATTGACAAAGCAAAATTGAAAATCAAAACTGTAGTGGTAGGATTTATCGCTGAGGATTTGACAAAGTGGGAGTAAAAGAACACTGTGAAAACATTATGAAAAATTTTTGGCAAGAAATAAGTAAATCACAGCGACCGTTTTGGGTTTTGGCACCGATGGAAGATGTTACGGATACAGTTTTTCGGCAAGTTATTGCTAGGTGCGGTTGTCCCGATGTCTTTTTTAGCGAGTTTGTGAATGTCAAAGGTCTTAGCTATGAAGCCAGCCATCCAGAAGTTGGGCAAATTGTCTCACACCGCCTCGAAAAAACCTTAGAAAAAACTGCTCACCAAAAACCACTAGTCGCCCAGATTTGGGGTATAACTCCCGAAGATTATTATCAAAGTGCGGCTAAAATTATAGATCTTGGATTTGATGGAATTGACATCAATATGGGTTGCCCAGTCAAAAATGTTATCGCTCAAGGTGCCTGTTCTGCCCTGATCAAAAACCCCGTTTTGGCAAGTGAAATCATCCAAGCGGTCAAAGAAGGCTCACAGAATCAAATTCCCGTATCCGTCAAAACTCGTATCGGCTTTGAAAAAATTGAAACCGAAAAGTGGGCTGGTTTTTTGTTATCTCAAGATTTACAAGCCCTTACCATACACGGACGCACTGTCAAAGAAGAAAGCAAAGTTCCTTGTCATTGGGATGAAATTGGTAAGGTGGTTGCAATTAATAACCAGATTTGGAAGCAAAAAAATGTTGAAAAAAGTTTAGAAACTGAACAAAACAAAGTGGAAAATCAACACAAATTAGAATTATCAAAAATGGTGGAAAATTTGGAAAATAGCAATTCAAAACCTCAAGGGAAAACACAAGGAAAACTTATTTTAGCAACAGAAAAGCTAAAATTATTTCAAAAAAAAACAACGGAAAAATCAATAGAAGAAAGCCAAATTTTAGATTGGTACTTGGATAATTTCAGTGTTTTATTGACAGAAATGGATTTTGTGTGAAGTTTTAATTTGTTTTTAAGTTTCCAGTTTAATGCACTCATGTCATTGCGAGCGTAGAGAAGCAATCTTTTAACACTTACTAGATTTTACCACAAGATCACTTCATTTTATTCGTGATGACACCATGTAGCTTGTATTTTAGTTTTTCAAAATTACCAAGTACAAGTTAATTTAGTTTGACTATAAAATTACAAAAACCGCAAAAAATTCAAAACTACAAGAAAAAATATGTCTTTTTTACAAAATTTAAACTCAAACCTTCCAAAACCCCAACCCGCATTGGGACGAACTTATTACTTGGTTATTCCCCGCAATTGCCCAAATTTAGAGCAAATCATTTGGGAGCTGGAGACGCTTCTTGCAAATAACAAAAAAATCAGAATTTTGTGGGATGAGCCAACCGTGCAAGAGGACATAAACTGCGAGCTAATTATCAAAAACACTTTGGAAAAGCTAAAACAAGAGAAGTTGCCAAATTTGGTTATTAGTGATTATAAGACAGTTTTTTACTTATTAAATAAAAAAGATGTTACCAATAAAATTACAGATTATCCAATTGTTAACTGGCAAAATTACAGCGATTTTCAGTGTCAAAAGATCTCACCAAACTCATCAGAAATAGACATTGTAGAAAATTTTTTCTTGAATAGTAACGGGTCAGTTTTTCTTAGGGAAAGTGGTAAAACTCAAATCAAACCAAACCAGCAAATGCAGGAAGAAATTCTCAAACAACTCCCAACCGCACTCCAAAGTTTGACTAATTCTATATTTTTGGTTTCCAGTAAAAGTCAGTCAAATTATGTAGGTGCTTTCAGCCTTTTGAGAGTTAATTTTAACGAAATTCAACTTCATTATACTTCTGGTATTTCAACCTTAAAAAATTTCTATGACGGTAAAAAAATGCCAATTTTAATGGCTGCGATGCTAGATTTATTCCAAAATAATGAGCTTTATAAAGATGTCCAGCTTTTGACTTTTTCCAATAAAGATCCTATTGTTAGTCAATTATACCAATCTCTGGGTTTTGAGATTTTTCCAAATAGAAAATGCTTGATTGTCAAAAATAATTTGCAAGAAGTTGATCTCAAATAATCCTATAAATAATTCTAAAGCAGAAAATAAACTCAAATTATCCTCTCCTATTTTAACAATATTTTTAATAAAATATGGCATTTTTTAGTAATCTTTGGCAAACATTTTTACACTTTATTTTGTGGCCACTTTATTTTTTACAACAAGAAAATTACAACTTAAAGAGATTTTGGTCAGCAACCCCGGCTAACTTAATCCCCAAAAAAGCCCGACAACAGCTCGTCTGGACAAAAAAACTTATTTTGATTTTGATTTTGAGCTTTCTAATCGCAAGTCTTGATTTACTCTTAATTTTCAGTATATTTTTCAAAAATGATTTAGAAAATGGACTCGTAGATTTTTTTGATTTTATCAAGTTTTATAGCCTCGCTTGGTTGATGATTTTACCGCTTAGTTTAGCGTCTTTTCTCATTTTCCAGAGTATTTTTTACAGTTTATCAGTTTTGATTTTGTCGCCAATTGACAACTTTTTCAAATCCCAAATCACCAAAAAAGCCTCCAAAAAAGTCCAAAAGTGGCGTAATAATCAGTTGTAATCCGAACTTATAAATTACTATTTTACCTTATAGTCCAACATTTAGCCAAATTTCAAAATTACCAAATTAAAACTTTCTAGCCTTTTTCTTGCCAAAATAAATTCAGGATTTGCCAAATTTTATGATATGAAAGATGGTGTGAAAGGTTTCTGTTTTAAGCGATTTTTTGACACTTTCTAGTTTTTTGACAATGTTAGAATACCCAGTCTCGAATGATTTTATCAGTTTTGACAAGATTATGAAGCAAGTGAATTCAAAAAAAATATCACCAAAAAAAATATCCAAATTACGGGCCGATTTTCCCATTTTCCAAAAAAAAGATCAGCTTAAAACTGGTGATTTTGTAAATGAAAATTTTAACCCAAGTATAATTTATTTGGACAACGCCGCAACCACCCAAATACCTCAAACAGTTATTGACCAAATGGTTGATTATTACGCTAATTTTAAGGCAAATATCGGGCGAGGAAGTGGGTTTATCGCTAATCAAACCCTGGAAAAAGTGGAGCAAGCCAGAAAAAAAGTTCATAATTTTCTCAATTCAAATGAAAATCTGGGACAAGTTATTTGGACAGCTGGTGCAACTGAAAGTCTCAATTTGGTAGCTTTGTCGCTTTATAAACATTTCAAAAAAATGGAAATAAACGGTAGGAAAATTAAGGAAAATTCAACAAGAATAGATAAAATCGGTGAAAAATTGGACAAAGAAAAATATAGTATTTCAAGTTTAGAGCGATTAGATTTAGAAAAATTAGAAAAAATATGGCATTTGGAAAGTCAAAGTCAAAAACAAAATTCTTCAATTGGAAATTTAGCAGAAAAAAATCTGGAAAAAACGGAGCAAAATCTGACAGAAACTTTCGGATCAAACTGTCAAGTAATTATTAGCCAAATGGAACATCACTCCAACTTTTTGGCTTGGCAAGAATATTTTGACACCAAGGTTTGGCAATTTGAAAAAAAATTAGCAAGTCAAAATTTGAAAAAAAATGAGGAAGCTGAGTCTGTAAATTCGCAAAAAAATCTGGGAAAAAATAAAGAAAACTTGGAGCTTTCGTGGGAATTTTTGAAAAGCTTAATCACCAATCAAACCAAAATTTTAGCCATTTCTCACTGCTCCAACCTCACAGGGCAAATTCTGCCGATCAAAAACATTATTGCCAAAATTCGTGCCATTTCTCCTGATATTTTCGTAGTTGTGGATGGATCACAAGCCGTGCTTCATTCCAAAATTGACGTTCAGGATCTGGATTGCGATTTTTATGTTTTTTCGGCTCACAAGCTCTTTGGCCCAACCGGAAGTGGGGTTTTGTGGGGAAAGAACAAGTGGCTGGCGAAATTAGAACCGCCCAAATTTGGTGGTGGAATGGTGGAAACTGTCAGTTGGCAAAAAATGAAAACTGGCTATGAAAATGAAAATAATTCTCAAAACTGGCAAAATCTGGAGCAAAATCTGGAGACTTTAGAAAATTCAAAACAAAATTCAACTTGGCGAAATTTACCGCACTCATGGGAGGCTGGCACACTCAACATCGCTGGAATTATAGGACTTGGAGCGGCGATTGACTATTTGAAAAATGGGGAAAAAGAAGGTTTGTTGGACTGGGAAATGGAACTTTTTACTTATCTTAAGGAGAAAATTTGTGAAATAGAGGATTTAGAAATAGTGGAAATGGTAGAATTTTCAGGCTTTTTAGATCCCAAAAAAAATACAGAAACAAGAGATAATTTTTTCCAAGAATCAGAAGTAAATAATTCACAACACACAATTTTACCCAAAATTAGCACTAAACCAGAAAACCACTTTGACCAAAATTTTACAAAAAAATCAAACCAAACCCCAATTTTATCATTTTATCACAAAAGCTTATCTTCCTTTGACTTGGCAGAAGTGTTAAGCTTGTCTGGAATTTGCCTTCGTAGCGGTTCATTTTGTTGTCAGCCGTTCATGGAAAGTTTGGCAAAATCTTCACTACTACGAGTTTCTTTGGCACCCTACAACACTTTTGAGGAAGTTGACTTTTTTATAAATAAGCTAAAATCCGCCATTCAACTCTTGGAAAAATAGTCCTAAAGGTAATTGTCAGTCAAAATTGAAAGTAATTTTTGGGAATTTTGAGTTTTAAATTGACAAGTGAAAACATTTTTTATCTCTATTTTTAGCAGTTTTAAATTTTAGTTTTGATATTTTCAAAGATATTTTTGACTTTATAGCTAATTTATACCCCCCAACCAAGCATTAATCTACTTATTTCATTTTAAATCAGGCTAAAGCCTTTAATTAGTTGTCTAATTCAAGTAGGAATTGACTTTACAACTTTTAATCCACGATTTTGTGGTTAGAATCAAGCTCGTCTTTGGGTAGTTTTTTGCCTTTCATGTTGATGAATAATTTGCCATTGAGGTGATCAACTTCGTGTAAAATAACACGAGCCAGCCATTCTTTGGCGACAAAATTTTTCTGCTTTTTGATAATAGGTTCTGCTCCATTGATAAATTCTCGCCAGTTACTAATTGTGTCAAAAACTGCCGTAATGTTCGCACTTCGCCAAATTTGCCAAAATTCCTCTGGAAAAGAAAGACAACCTTCTACCATCAAAGATTTGAGCTGACTTTCAAAAATTATCTCGGGATTAATCATGACAAAATCAGGGGTTTTATATTTTTTTGCCAAAGCTTTGTCTTCACTCAGGTTAATTATACAGATTTGGAGCGACTTTCCAACTTGGGGAGCTGCCAGTCCAACACCTTTTTTTTGAACAAATTTATACATTTCACGAATAAGATTTTGGGTCTCTTTGTCCAGAGGAAGTTTCACTTTGGAGGCAGGTTTCTCAAGAATCGGGTTTGGGTAAGTTATGATTTGCATATAATTTAATGGTAAAATTCAAAAAACTGTTCTAATTTACTTTTTTGTTTTGGTTTTTTATTTAAAATCAGCTAGATTTAAATTTTCTAAAAATTCTTAAAATTAAACTTGAAAATTGGTTTTGAAACAATACTTTGAAAAATTAGTTTGACGAATTTGGTTTATTTTGGTTACTTACTTTTAGTTGTCCAAAAACAAAAAACCCTAAAGTTTTCAAAAATTAGTGCTAAAAACTTTGATAAAGTTCAAATAAAACTAAAAAAGATCTTCAAAAAATCCTTTTAAACCCAAAAAAATAATGTCAAAAAATTATGAGATATTTCAATCAAACTGTCAACTGGGCTAACTTTTTCCTTACCGCTAACGACTCAAATCATCAGGTTTTTATTTGGCAAAAAGGTGAATTATTTGAACTAAAACCCCTCAAAAACTTACAATCACCCGCTTTTAAAACAAAAAATAATGACAATTTGGAGAATGTTTTAATCTACGAATATCCATGGCAACTGGGTCAAAAAATGTGGTATATTCCAAGACTACCTCTCACGAACATGGATAAAACAAATTCAAGTTTAGAATTTTTGAGGGATTTTTTGAGAGAAATAATAAAGCAGGCTAAATTAAAAAATATAACTTTTATCAAATTTGAGTTAGATTTTGGGGAAATTTTAGAAAAAGATTTGGAGTATTTTTGGCAAAACGAAAACGGTTCAGAAATTCCAAATCACGAGCAAAATCCAGTGTTAGAAATAGAAAAAGCTGCTATAAAAATTATCCAAGAAGTCGTCAACCAAAATAATTTCAATTCTGGTGGCAAAATTATAATCCAAAAATCTGACAAAAAATTCCAGTATTTAGAAACCCTTTTGCTAAATTTAGACGATTTACAAACCCTCAAGAATTTTGAAAAAAATACTGAAACGAAGGATGTGGACAATTTTGGTGTCAAACTTGAAAATGAACAAAATCAAAGTAAAACATTAACTAACGAGGAAGTAAAGGCTTTTTGGCTGGCAAACGAATCTATCTGGGCAAAACTTATGGATAAGAGAACTCGCTACGGCACTCGTAAAAGTCTGGATTTTGGCTGGCAAATATCTTATGAAAAAACTCCCGAAAACTTTGAAATTTTTTATGATTTGGCCATTCAAACCGCCACAAGACAAAATTTTAGTAACCATTCCAAAGCATATTTGCGACGACTTTTTGAAGAACATTTCAGTCAAATTATCATTCTTTTTGATAAGGAAAATAACCCGCAGGCTGGCTGGCTCGGCATCTGGCAAGATCAAAATTTGGTTAATCTTTACGGTGGAAATTCTCTTGTTTCTCGTGATAATTATGGACAATACGCACTTCATTTGGCAGCGATTTTTTTGGCAAAAAGTTTAGCGAATTTGGAAAAAGATAATGAAAATTCTGCAAGTTGTTTTTATGATCTGGGCGGCTTGGAAAGTGGAAAAGGTTTTGATCTTTTTAAAAAAGGTTACCTGGGACAAACCAAAAAATTCCTCGGCCCGTTTGACATCATTATTCAGCCCAAAAAATACAAAATAATCGACCAGTTAATCAAATTTAGCAAACAACTAAAAACATTATTTCGTCGTTAAAATTGGCTTTAAAATGGTTAAAAATTAGGCTTAGTGGTAAATTATTGTGAAAAATAAACCAAACTCACGCTGGTACTTCCAAATGATTTTCAAGTAATTTTTGGCTTTGGAAATTTTAATTGTTTGTTATTTTTTTTGACAATTTTGGAGAACTTCTTTAATTTTTAATTTAATTATTTTTTATTTTTTTACCCCAATTTTAAGGCTTTTTAGAAAAGAATTGCATTAAAAACTTACCAAATTTCACACATGGCAAACTATAATCACACCGAAATTGAATCTAAGTGGACTGCTTTTTGGCAAGAATCTCAAATTTATCAAACTTCCGAAATTCAAAATGGGGATAGTAAAAAATATATTTTGGACATGTTTCCGTATCCTAGCGGGGCTGGGCTTCACGTTGGACATCCTCGTGGCTATGTAGCTACCGACATTTTGAGTCGTTTTTATCGTGCTCGAGGCTTCAAAGTACTTCACCCGATGGGCTGGGACGCTTTTGGACTTCCAGCAGAGCAGTATGCAGTCAAAACTGGTACTCACCCTCGACTTTCAACCCAAAAAAACATTCAAACCTTCAAAAAACAATTACAAAGTTTAGGGCTTTCTTACGACTGGCAAAGGGAAATTGACACAACTGATCCAAATTATTACAAGTGGACGCAGTGGATTTTTTTGAGACTTTTTGAAAAAGGTTTGGCGTATCAAAGCGAAACAGCGGTCAACTGGTGTCCAGAGCTAGGCACAATTTTGGCGAACGAAGAGGTGGTAAATGACAAATCCGAAGTGGGCGGTTTTCCCGTGATTAGCCAGCCGATTAGGCAATGGCTTTTGAGAATTACCGAGTATGCCGAGAGACTAAACGATGATTTGAAACTACTTCCAAACTGGCCCAGTAAAGTCCGAGCAATGCAAGCCAACTGGATTGGTAAAAGCGAAGGCTTGGTTTTTCGTTCTCCAGTAGAAAATTCTAATTTGGTTTTGGAGACTTTTTCGGCTCATTTTGAGGCTTTTTCGGCTGATACTTTTGTGGTTATTGCCCCTGACCATCCACTTTTACCAGAACTTGTCAAAGGTGTCCAGAACGAGCAGGAGATTTTGGATTTTTGTCAAAGATTATCGCATCGTAAACAACAAGAAATTGACACCGAAAAAGAAATTGAGGGGATTTTCACTGGTCGCTACACCCTTGACCCCGTTGGAAATGGGAAATTACCGATTTGGGTTGCCAGTTTTGCCATCGCCAGTTATGGCACCGGAATTATCAAGTGTTCTGCCCACGATCCTCGCGACTTTGCTTTTGCCAAAAAATATAATATTCCACTCAAAACTGTTCTATTTCCAGAAGACCGAGAATTGGCTCAAAAAGTCAAAAACCAAGAAACCTGTTTTAGCGATATGACCAGTGGAATTTTGCGAGAGCCTGTTGAATTTGATGGCAAAATTGCGGGAAAAGTCCGTCAGGAAATTATAGATTACTGTTTCCAAAAGGGCTTTGCCAAAACCAAAACAGTGTATAAATTGCGAGATTGGGTTTTTAGCCGCCAGAGATTTTGGGGCGAGCCGATTCCTCTTGTTTTTGAAGCGGATGAAAATTGGCAAATCCAAAGTGATGCCAAAATGCTGGATGAAAGCGAATTACCGTTGAAACTCCCGGAAGTTGAAGATTTTCGCCGTATTGCGGTGGACAAAACTCAAGCTAAGCCCGAGCCAGTTCTTGCCCGTTTTCCTGATTGGGTCAATGTTTGGGGTTATTGCTTACCAAATGGTAAAGTTAAAATTGTTCCAAATTCAGAAATTTCTAACTACGAAACAGCTAAAAACCCCTTTTTGAAGGAGTCGCCATTGGCGGGGGATTTTCCTCAAAACACAATAAAAAATGATTTTTCCGACAATCAACAACCACAACTTCGCCGTTTTGTCCGTGAAACCAACACCATGCCTCAATGGGCTGGGTCTTCTTGGTACTGGCTTCGCTTTATGGATCCTTCAAATGGTGAGAGTTTTTGCCAAACCGAAAAATTATGGGGACAAGTGGATATTTATGTGGGAGGAGCAGAGCATGCCGTTTTGCACCTTTTGTACTCTCGTTTTTGGCACAAAGTTTTGTTTGATTTGGGACTAGTTTCCAATCCCGAGCCTTTTGAAAAATTGATTAACCAAGGGCTAATTATGGCAGAAGATGGGCAAAAAATGAGCAAAAGCCTAGGAAATGTCGTTAATCCCGATGAAATTATTGCTGAGTTTGGAGCGGACGCTCTTAGGCTTTACGAGATGTTTTTGGGGCCGTTTGAACAGTCTATTTCGTGGAGCAGTCAAGCCATTGTGGGAGTTCGTCGCTTTTTGGAAAAATTTTGGAATTTACAAACTCGCCTGTATTTGGGAGAAAAAAGCCTTGCGGAATTAGAAAAAAGTGATATAAATTGGAATGACAAAACTGAACACGCAATTGAAATTGCCCTCCAAAACTTGATCAAAAAAGTTAGTGAAGATATAGAAAATGCCAAATTTAATACCTGTGTTTCTGAATTTATGAAGTTTGTCAATCTGGTGGAAAAAACTGGGGCGATAACTTTTGCTCAACTTTTCCAAGCGACAATTCTACTAGCTCCTTTCGCACCATTTTTGTGTGAGGAAATTTACCAAAATCTAGTCAAAATCTATGAAAAAGAAAATGTTAGTTTCAAAGAAAAATTGAATTTTAAACCCAAAAAATCGGTTCATCTTGAAAGTTTTCCAACCTACAAGGAAATTAGCAACTTAGACGAAAAAATTACTATCGCCGTCCAAATTAACGGAAAAGTTCGTGGCACGGTAGAAGTTGACCCAGAAATGAGCAGTCAAAAAGTCCAAGAATTAGTTCTTGCCCAAGATTTTGTCCAGAAGTACTTACCAAACGGGCAATTCCAAAAACTCATTTATGTGCCAAAAAAAGTTGTTAGCTTGGTCGTTTAAATAGACAAATTTATTTAAAATAATGTTTTAAAAAAAATAATGGTAATTGTTATATTACCAAAATCTTGACTAAATACGAATGAATTTATTTATGGTTTTGAATATTTTCTTGACAGCAGGAATAAAAAAATCTCACACGAGTCTGATCAATATCATCAATATCTTTCTAATATTTCTATGCCAAATTTATCTAACTTTTCAATTTTCAAAACTGTTACACTTTTAACTGTCTGTGTTTCTATTTTCTCGTTTAATCTTCCAATAATCTCAGTTAATGCGTCTACTGGACCTGAATTTATTATTGTAACTCATCCAAACGGTGTTAATATTCGTGATAAAGATTGTAGGATAGTTGATCAAGCAAATTATGGACAAGTTTTGAGTTATAATATAAATGAAAATTTTAATGAGCGTGGGTTTTTTTGCAATGTCAATGGAGAAAAACTTGTAATGGTTGCTTATGGAACTGGAAAAACTAATATGTTTGTGGCTTATAAATACACTCAAATGGTAAATAGTGCAGGCTGGGGAGGAGAATATACAGCTCAAAATAAAGTAAGTCTTTTTAGCCCAAATAGCGGTGTAAATCTTCGGAATGAGAAATGTCAACGAGTAATGACTTTGCCACACGGAACTTATTCTGAAAATTTTCCTGTTTATGGCAATTTAAGGTATAGTTTTGGAGGGCCCAATGTAGTCTGCAAAGCTGGTGGTGAGTTTTATCTTATGACTCATTTTGTTTATCAAGGTAAAATCTACAATGTAGCCAAAACTTTTACTAAGTTTGAATAAGTTTAAAATAAATCATAGATCACTAGTTTCTCACTTTTTGTGGGATTTTTTAGACTATTACTTGGAAAGCAAATAATTAAAGTTTAAACTAAAATATAGAAATATAGGTTTTAGCATGACATACAGTTTAGTTTTGATAGTCTTTTGGTAATAAATGGAGATTCAAGTAGCATATCAATTAAGTTGTTCAAAATAAATTAAAAAATGCTTTAAAAAGTAATGAAAATCAAATATTTAACCCTGTTTCTGATAAGTAGGTTTATTCAAAAATTATTTATGAAAACTAAAACCTAAATCACCTATAAGTCTCTTTATCTATGTCCTTAAATAAATCAGTCTTTTCCTTTATTTTTTGCCATGTTTGCCATTCTGTCAGGTTAAAACTTTGCCATGTTTGCCAAGAAAAATTTTCATATTTGTATTTCAAAAATTGATATTTTGCCAAAATATACTGACTTTCAAACATATACTTTTCACTTTCTGCCCTGCAAGATTTGGCTATTTTTTCGCATTCCGCTTTGGAATTAAAAGTGGTAGCTACTTTGGTAGGCTTGCCATAGACATCCATAATTTCAGGCTGAGTTGAAGCTGTTGGTAGAAAATTATCAGTATTTCGTGGATTTTGACTTGAAATTTTGGTTGGAATCTGTGGTGCAATTGGTAGCAAAACTGGCATTCCAGTTGATAATCCGTCTTTACCATAATTTGTAGTTGTGGTTAAGTTTGGAGCTGGTGTTTCGACATCACCAATATATTTGACGGTTTGAAGGTAATTTTTCCTCGCCTCTGAGATTTTTAGAGCAATTTGATCAAAAGCCCCGCTGTCTAGAGAAAGGCTTGTCAAATAACCATAGTCAATTCCATCAGTTTCACGAGGCATATTTTGATAAATCAGTCCGTCAAAATTAACCAAATTAACCCCGATTAGCAAGATAACAACCAGATAAACCAATCTTTTGAACAACCAGTTTTCCGTCAAGTTTTTGAGCAAATGGTAACCAAAAAACCCAACATTGGCAAAAATAAAAATTACCACGACCACGCCGTAAAGTCTTTTGAAAGTCAAGCCAAAAGTCAACATATAATCAACAACACTTTTAGTCGCAATTATTCCTAAGAAAGCTGACTGAATCAAAAGCAAAATAGAGCTGATTTGGTGAAATTTGTGCCTGTATTTATCAATAATCAAAAGTCCAAAAACAATTAAACAAACCAAACTAAGCTGGGTAAAAATCTCATTATTAAGCCTGCCATAACCAATTTTTTCCAAATCACTCCTACTAATCAAATACAAACCAACCTGGGAAACAAAATAAAGCAAAAAAGTGATAATTAGAATGGTTTTTGGAGTGAGAAAACTTAGCTGAAAATTAGCGTATTTTTGAGTTTCTTCCTCTGGTTTGTTGATTTCAATCTGGCTAATTTCTTTTTGGTCAGCTTTTTGGTCAGCTTCATTTTTATCAGTATTTGTCAAATTTTCTTTTGAACCAGTATCCTTGAGATTTTCACTTTGAACTATTTCCAAACTAACTTTCACCCCATTTTCCAAATTCCAAGCAACTAAAGAGAATATTTTAGGTAAAATCCAGTATAAAAAAAGACCAAACAAAACTTGCCAAAAAGCCAAGCCAAACATCAAAGAAATCAAAAAATCTTCCAACCAGCTCAAATTTAACAAATTGATAATATTTCTCATCAAATCAGCAAAAATAGGATTGGTTGAAGCTAAAAGTGGCACTACGAACATTACTAAAAGCAGTGACCAAATTAGTCCAAGTAAAATTTCGTTTCTGGTTTTGGGGCTGCTGAGAATAGATTGCCAAAAAGTTGATTTTGTTTTTTCCGCTTCTTTTTCACGGAGTTCTTGGGGAATTTGTCTAAAAAAATTTGGCGTTTTGATAATTTCCAAAAATAGGGAAAACGGGGCAGAAATTATTGTAACCAAGTTCCATTTTTGATCAGTTTTAGAGCTTTGAACCAAATAGGTGATTGAGTAAATTAGGGTCAAAAAATTGAAGAAAAAAAGTAAGGGGTTAGCGTCTTTGACCACAAAAAGCAAACTAAAAAAGACCGTGTTTATGAGCCAAACTAGGGTTTGAAATAGACTTTTGGAAAACAATTTGACAAGGCTGGTGGAATAAATTTGCCAAAAAATCAAAATGGAAAATGTTGTAAACGTCAAAAAAATGCCAAATGAAGGTAGGTTAAAAGCGTGATAATCATCTCCAATTTTAAAATAATTTGTAACCAAGCTACAACTGGCCAAAATGCTCAAAAACACAAAAACCCAGCGGCGAACTTGCCACAAAAAACTCTTATAAAGCCAATTTTCAAAAGATAAAGTCTTGGTATTATTAGGTTGACTAGGCATAAATAATTTTTGGAAAAGTTTGTAGGTTTTGGAAAAAGAATTAAGAAAATCTTGGGAAATTTTGGGAAATAGCTTAATTACCCCGAACCATCGAAACTTGGTGAAAAGATTGTAAATATGCTACAATTAAGGGTAATATACTCACAAAATAAGTGTGAAAATTTGGCAAAATTTGGAATTTTCGCTAGCTTTTTGGCAGTTTGGTTTAGGGTTAGAATTTAGATTATTACGACAATTTAAGGGTTGTTGGAGTTCTTGCTCGTAACTAAAA
>JBIIDY010000023.1:0-14227 GCA_044238065.1 Limisphaerales bacterium
ATGTATTTTGAGTTCTTTTGCAAGATTTTTGAGCAGTTCTGAGCCATATTCTGCTTTGATATTTCCTTTTTGTTCAAATTCTACAATTTTTTGTCCTATTTGCCAATATGTTTGTAGTAAAAGAATATTGACTGATGAAATAGCCTGTTTTTGTCCTTGTTTCAATATCGAATTGATCTCTTGTGCAAGATTTTGATAATTTATAGATAGTTTATTTGTCATATTTTATATCTTTTAAGTGAGTAAAAATTTGCTCTTCTAATTGTCTACTTTCTTTGAAATAATCAGCTAAATTTGTTTCATAGTTTTGCATTTTTTGTGTAAATTCTTCTGGGGAAATATCGGTGTATTCAATTTTTATATCAAAATACTGTCCTGCACTAAAGCTATAGTTTTTTTCTACAATTTCATCAAAACGGACTACCACTGATAAATCTTCAATGGCTTGTTTTTGGTTAAAAGCATTGATAATCGTTTGCTCTTCTTCAGGACTAAGTATAGTTTTTTGATTTTTACCATCTTCCTTGATTGTTGTTCCTAGTTTGGAAGCATCCATCAACACTACTTGATCGCCCTGATTTTCTTTATCCAAAAAGAGGATTGAAACATTGGTGCCAGTAGTTGCGAAAATATTACTAGGCATACTAACTACACCTTTAAGCATTTTTGATTCAACGATTCTTTCTCTGATCTTTTTTTCAATTCCTGCTTGAGCTGTAATAAATCCTGTTGGTACCACAATTGCTGCTTTACCTCTGGTTGAAAGTGATGAGATAATATGCTGTATAAAGAGCAAATATATTTCCATTTTCTTTTTATCTTTGGCTTTAATTTTGGGAATACCTGCAAAAAATCTTTGGGAGTTTTCTTTGGTGTCTAGGCTATCTCTATAACTACTAAAATCTAATTTAAAAGGCGGATTTGAAACGATAAAATCAAATTTTTGATCCCTGTGGTATGGCTCTAAAATAGTATTTCCTTGAATAATATTTGGAATAGAATGGACAAGGTTATTTAAAATCAAATTAAGCCTTAACATGCTAGAAGACTTTTGAGAAATATCTTGAGAATAGATCGTACATTTATCTTCGCCTATTTTGTGAGCAATATTCATTAAAAGCGTTCCAGAACCAGCAGATGGATCGTAGACCGTAGCATTATCAATAGGTTTGTCAACCAAAATTTCCGCCATAATCCTAGACACAGCGTGGGGAGTGTAATATTCAGCATATGTTCCACCTCCATCTTTGTTATAATCCTTGATTAAATATTCAAAAATAGTTGCAAAAAAATCAAATTTTTGATCAAAAATAGGTTCAAATTCTACATCAACTAATTGATTAATCAGAGCTTTAGCAAAATTATCTCTTTTAGACTGATCAGAAATATAGTGAGTAATGCTTTCTTCAAACAATTGAATTTTAGCTCCTCCATCTGTTTTTACAGAAAATATGTCTGAGTTTTGTTTGCTAATATCAAGTAAAGTATCATCAAATAATTTAGCAAATTCTTCTTGGCTTTGTTTTTGATACAAATTAGTCAATAAATGTTCTTTTTTGAGTTTAGCATTATCAGCTCCGATAGTGTAAACCAGTTTTTGATATTCATTTTCGCTAAGAGTATTGAAGGCTTCATAGAAATTGTCAGTATTTGCTAGTTTAGCATTGATACTTTTTGCAATATGAATAAACTTGTCATTGATAAATTTGTATAAAAATACTTGCACAATGATTTTGTATTCCTCGCCACTGTTGCCAAGACCATAACCCGCACAAACTGCTTTTAGTCCGTCAATTAGTTGTTTCGTTTTAGTTGTAAAATTTTGTTCAGCCATATTTTGTTAGATTTTTTAAAATACCATTTCTTGAATATATTCTTTGATTGTTGTTTGATTGATAGATTGTAGAGATGGAAAATCCAAATCAATTTTTCTATTGCCAAAGGCTTTATCCACAATTGGACTAGTCATTTGTTCAAAGTAAGAATCGTTAGTAACTATGTTTTTGTTTTGTAGTACTTTGTCATCTAGTTCTTGTTTAATTTCCATTAAAGACTCGTGAATGACAATTTCTCTTAGATTTAGATGTGGGTTTTCCAAAATTCTTTTGTGGATTCTAGCATATTTTTGATCTCCTTTGTATTTATCTTTTAATAGATTGTTTCGCCTGTTTAGATCAGTAATTGCCTCATAAATTTTTTCTAAAGTATCAATGTTTGTGGTCATTTCTTCTTGGGAGATTTCATCTAGGTTTTTGTTAGCAAATATTCGTTTTAATTCATTATACAAATCTACAAATTCTTTGTCTTTAGGGTCAAAATTGCTAGCCATTTCTTCTCTGGTTTTTTTAAGGGTGCTTTTTAATTTGTCAGCGATTACCATTTCTTCTTCACTGATTTTTCTAAAAGTGAACAAAACCTCTTCTAAAGCGGTGTTAAGAATATTTGTAGTGTCTGTTTGATTTTCTAAGGCTTCTTTTTGGTTGATTAAATTAATTCTATTTACAACTTCATTAAATAGGCTTCCTAATTTTTGAAAATCTAGGTTTTTAAGTAAATCAAAATGTCCAAAGAGTCTAATCAAATTAAACAAGTTTCTACCAGTTCCTAAAGCCTTTTTCAGTTTTAAAAGTTCAGTTTTATCATTGATTTGATTGATTTGCTGGCTAAAAATTTCGGCATTATCTGTATCAAAAGCAAATAAAGTGTCTTTGATGTTTTCTATCTCATTTTCAACCTCTTCTTTAGAAAGAAAAATGTTTGAGTAAGTTTGCATTTCATCGACAAGTTCCTGTTGTAATTCATCAAAATAGGCTTGATTAGTCGCATCAAATTCACTACGAATATCAGCAAAATCAACCACATAACCATATCGAAAATCTTTATAAGGTCTATTGACTCTAGTTAGAGTTTGAAGTAAATTATGCTTTTTAATTAATCTACCTAAATATAATTTTTTTAGTCTTTTGGCATCAAAACCAGTAAGTAACATGTTATAAACAAACAAAATATCAACTTTACCGTTTTTAAAATCTTCAGTCCAGTCTTTTCTTTCTTCTTTAAAGCCTATATCATGCAGAATTAACTTAGCTGACAAATTTTGACTATATTCCTTCTCAAACAATTCATACATCAATTTAGCTTGCTCAGAGCTATCACAAACCACCATACTACCAATAGAATCATCACCTAAAATAATTCTAGAATTTTGAAAATCCTTGATGATATACTCAAGCATCGGTTTAACAAAGGTTTTGTGAGCATAAATTTGCCTTCTTTCAATATCGCCTTCTTTAACTCTGATTTGTTGTAGTATTTCTTGTAGTCTAATTTGATAATTCGTTTCTATTCCTTCTCGAATTAATTTCAAAGTATAACCATCACTAATTGATGAGTTGTAATAATATTTGTGAATGTAGTCGCCAAACAAGTCTTTGGACTTTAGATTATTTCCAATTAGCGGAGTTCCAGTAAGTCCAATTATAATGGCTTTTTTGTCAGAAGTTGTTAGATTAGCCAAAAAACTTCCATTGGGATTGTAGCTACGATGAACCTCGTCTAAGAAATACACTCTTTGAATGCTTTGATTATAACTATTTTGATTTAAAAACCCTGTATCTTCTTTGAACTTATGAATATTTACAACAGTTATTTCAAGTTTTCCTTGAGTATTATGGATAATTTTATTACTTCTAAAATCTACTAACAATTCATCTTTTGTGCTAACAGTGTGAACCATCAAGCCTCTACTTGTAAATTCTTTTTTGGCCTGCTCTAACAAATCTATCCTATCTACTATAAAATAAAACTTTGGATTAATATTTTGATTTTGAAAATAATTTGTTAGATAACGGACATTATAAAAAGCCAAAGCTGTTTTACCACTTCCTTGAGTGTGCCAGACAATTCCTTTTCGTTTGTCTTGATTTAATGTATTTTCAATTGCTTTGGTTGCAAAAAATTGAGGGTATCTCATGATATGCTTTTCCCATCCGTCAATACTTTTCACATACGCTATACTAAATTTTAGCCAAGTTTTTAGACGATCTTTAGAAAAAAGTGAGGTTAATATTCTATTTGTCGTAGTTTGAGGATCTTTATTGGTTAAAAATTCTGGACTGTGTTTGATTACCACTAAATTATTATCTCTAAGAACAAAGTTTTCTATCTCTTCATTTTCTGGTTTCAAAATTTTATCCAAATCTAGTGTTTCGACCCCTTTATCTTCCTTAAAAGAATTAAAAATAGCCTTTTTGTAAGAAGTGCTGGAATAAAATGCACCTTGCAGATAATTAATACCCTCAGGATCATATTCCATATTATTAGAAAAAACTAAAATTTGAGTTAGATTAATAAATTTTCTAAATTTTGGATTGCTAAATCTAGTATTAATTCTATTTCTTTCTGCTAAAATTCCGTCTTTATTATTAGGTTTTTTGACTTCAATAAAGGCAAGAGGGATTCCGTTGATAAGCAATGTTATATCCGGTCTAAACTCATCCTCGCCGTTTTTATAGGTTAACTCTGTAACTACATTAAATGTATTATTTTCAAAATTATCAAAGTCAATTAATTTGATTTCTCCTGACAATAGAAGTTCATAAAAAGCTTTGCCGAGATCTTCATTTTCTAATATTAAATTTAATTTATCATAATACTTTTGGATTTCATCTAAATCTTTACTGGGGTTTATTTTAGCTACACTCTCAAAAAAAATATCAGTAAAAATATTAGTCTCAATATCCCACTTTGCATCTTTTAAGGATAAATAAGAATAGCCTAGTCTTTCTAAATGAAGAATGGCAGGAATTTTTACTCTGGTATTTTCGTTGTGAGACATAAAAACTGATAATGACAACTTGTTGAAATATATTTATTTTGTCAAATAAGACCACAAAGATATTATCCAAGCGTGCCTACTTTTCCACTATTTTTCCAAGTATGTTCATGCCTCCTAGATTTTGATAATACTCCAAGACTTTGGCTACGAATTTTTGTTCTCCTGATCTTAACCACTTGCGGGGATCATAGAATTTTTTGTTGGGTTTTTCCGCCCCTTCAGGGTTCCCGAGTTGCCCTTGCAAATACTCGTGATTAGCCAGTTCATACTCTCGCACTCCGTCCCAAAAAGCCCACTGCAGATCGGTATCAACATTCATTTTGACCACACCATAACTCACTGCTTCGGCTATTTCGTGAGGTAAAGATCCGCTTCCCCCGTGAAAAACAAAACTGACTGGTTTTTCTGCCAAACCAAATTTTTGCTGGACATATTCTTGACTATTTTTGAGAATTTTTGGCGTCAATTCCACATTGCCCGGCTTATAAACTCCGTGGACATTCCCAAAACTGGCAGCAATTGTAAAGTTTGGACTAATTTTATTCAAAGTCTCAAAAGCCAAAGCCACATCGCTGGGCCGGGTGTAAAGTTTGGCGTTATCCACATCAGAATTATCCACTCCATCCTCCTCGCCACCGGTCACCCCAAGCTCAATTTCTAGCAAAATATCCAATTTTTTCATTTTTTCCAGATATTCCGAACAAATTCTCAAATTCTCATCCAGAGTTTCCGCCGATAAATCTAGCATATGAGAGCTAAAAAGTGCCTGACCAGTTTTGTCAAATTCCTCCTGACTTGCCTCCAAAAGTCCATCAATCCAAGGTAGTAGTTTGGCGCTGGCGTGATCGGTGTGTAAAACAACTGGAATCTGGTATTCTTTGGCGAGAGCGTGGACATATTTTGCCCCGAGAATGGCTCCGAGATTGGCTGATTTTTCGTTTTCATTAGACAAAGTTTTACCTGTCAAAAAACTAGCCCCGCCGTTAGAAAACTGGATAATAATGGGAGAATTAGCCTTTTTTGCACTTTCCAAAGCCGCGTTAATCGTGTTGGAGCTGGTAACATTGACAGCAGGAATAGCAAAATTATTAAGTTTAGCAAATTCAAAAAGCTTGCGAGTTTGTGAGCCGTTCAAGACTCCAGAAATTGGAAAATTAGGCATAAAGTTTTGGTTTTTGGTTTTGTTTAAATTTGATGAAAAAAGTTGTGAAATTTTACTGATTGATTTTAATTGACTTCCTCTTTTTAAAACAGAAATTACAACCAGATTTTAAGTTGTTAATTTTTTCTTGTCAAACCGCATCTTTTCCCGCACCCAAAAGCTTCCCAGAGTTTTATTTTCCACTTTATTTCCCAAATTTAATTCAAAGCCAGTTTAGGGATTTTTGTATGGTGCCAAAACCTTTTCCCTGAAATCAGCGTCAGTATTTAACAACTCTTCAAATTTTATCATTGTGTTTATAAGTTCTTCCAATTGCTCGTTATTGTCAAAATTAAGTCCCAACAATTTGGCATATTCTACAAATCTATCTCTGTTTAGATTTTCTATATCCTCTATTCGTTCAATAATTGTCTTCATAACCTTTTTTATTTCTATGATTTTTTTATTTACAGGAATACTCAACGGAAGCCATCTAGTTTTCTCTATCTCTTTTAAATAGTCTTTCAAAAGTTCTTTGCCTGTTTTTTGTGTAATATGGGTAGGGATTTTTTCCAAAACATTACCTTTGGCTAATTCTGCAGAGTAGTTAAATGATGCTGCGAGGGATACATGCGAAGTTAACAAAGGTATTAACGGTAACTGGCTAATAAAGATGAATGCAAGGAAATTAGTAATTGAGGATAAAGCTGTAATTAAACTCTTATCAAGCACCTTCTTTTTATCAGGTTGCAACTCTATTTTAATTTCCTCAATCAGCTGTCTAAGTTTTTCTTTTAATTGTATCAAATTAGAAATACCACCCAACTCTTCCAATTGTTGAACACTGTACCAATCTACACCTTTCTTTCCAACATCTTTTTTAATAACTGTTAAAGGCTGTTGTGCTAAACGGGCAATTTGACAATCTGGTAATGAGAGGTTTGAATTAATATCTAGCTCAAGTATTGAATATTCCTCTTGGGGGGGGGTAGATAATTCTAGGTTACTTTTTTTGAGTTGATTTAGTTCGAACGACATACGAATATATTTTTAATTATTGTTGGTTAATTTTAGCACAAAAAATAGAAGTTGGCAAGGGTTTTTTTGCGGTTGACATACTTATAAAAAAATTTTACTTTGGAAAAGTGTTGTCTGTCTATGTTATTTTATCAAACAATTTCTTCGTTTTCCTAAAAAATAAACCAGTTCAATCAACCTTTGTTTTTCCTAATTTTAATTATTTATAATACAAAACATGTCTCAAAAAAAAGCATTTATCACAGGAGTTAATGGTCAAGACGGGGCTTGGCTCGCCAAATTATTACTAGAAAAAGGCTATCAAGTTTATGGTGGTGTCAAGAGAAGTAGTGCCGATTTAAAGCCAAATTTAGATTTTTTGGGAATTACGGACAAGATTAAACTTGTTGAGTTTGATTTGCTAGATTATTCTAACATCTACAACACTGTCAAAGAAATTCAGCCAGACGAGTTTTATAATTTAGCTGCTCAAAGTCATGTTGGAACTAGTTTTAAACAACCGCTTAGCACTTTTCAGGTGGATTCAGTTGGTGTCAATTACATCTTGGATATTCTGTATAATTTCAGCCCAAAGACCAAGTTTTACCAAGCTTCAACTAGTGAAATGTTTGGTGGCTTGAATTACAATAGACCAAACATCGGTTATAACGAAGAATCGCCTTTTCACCCACGCTCGCCCTACGGAGTAGCAAAATTGGCAGCTCATTGGATGACGGTGAATTATCGTGAAAGCTATGATTTTTTTGGCACAAGCGGAATTTTGTTCAACCACGAAAGCGAACTGCGAGGACCTAAATTTGTCACTCGAAAAATCACTCTTCATGCTGCAACTTGGGCAAATGGTAATAAAGGCAGATTATTGGAACTTGGAAATATGGACGCCAAAAGGGATTGGGGACACGCTCGTGAGTATGTAGAATGTATGTATTTGATGCTACAACAAGATAAACCAGACACTTTTGTGATTGCCACAGGGGAAACTACTACTGTGCGAGATTTTGTGGAATATTCTTTTGCGGTGATTAATCGGGCGATTCGGTGGGAAGGAGAAGGAGTGAACGAAAAAGGTTTTGACACCAAAACTGGCGAACAATTAGTTGGTATTAACTCGGAATTTTATAGACCTGCGGAAGTTGATTTATTACTTGGAGATCCGTCCAAAGCCAAAAAAGTACTAGGTTGGGAGCCAAAGATAAAAGCCAGAGAACTTGCCGAGATTATGATGAAAAGTGATATAGCTAGACTGAAATAAACTGATGAGCCGAAACCTCAGAAAAAATTTCTATAAAAAAACTACAATAGACATCTTGTAATGAACAAAAGAACATAAAAATGTGAAAATTATGATTAAATTTCAAATCAAAATGTAACTAAAAAAAACCCTTTTTGAAGGGGTCAAGCTGTAAAGATTGGGGGATTTTCTCCTTTGGAAAATTTGTTGCGGTAACGAAGGGACCAAGTGCAGAAGTGTAACGACTAGGCGAACGCAGTGAACAGAAGCGTAGCTAATGGGGGATTTTACATTTACAATTTCTATAAAAAAACTACAATGTTATTATTCTCTACCAAAAAAACTGCCAAGTATATTTTTTACAGTGCCTAAAAAACCGTCTTCATTTAAACCCAAGTCAGAAATATTATCTATTCCAAAATTGCCAAAATTATCTGCCAAATTACCATTTATAGCGTTAATAACACCCTCTTGTAAGCCCATATTTGCCAAAAAATTACCTAAATAATCAGTGATAGAAGACAAGTCTTGTAAATTTATCTGGCTTAAATCCACAGAATTGATGATATTTTGAATTTGCTCGCTCGGAACGTGTTGATCCAAAAGCGATTGTTTAAGGTTTTCTACAATTTGTTGAGTGATTTGTTGCATATAAAATAATAATTTTTTAAGTTCATTTTTATGTCAAGCCACCCTCTCTGGTTCAAAGATTACCAAAAAGCTACCAAAAAACAATCTTCACCCAAAAAGCCTTTGAAAAAAACTAAAAGTTTGACAAAAAGTTGAAAAACTAAATTTGTTTGAGCAATGTCCACTCCAGAAAAAATCCAAATTATCACAAAAATCATCCAAAAAGTTGAACAAATCTTAAATTTACCAGTTTATTTGGTTGGTGGTGCCGTGAGGGATACCTTGCTTGATAAGCCAGTTAAAGATTGGGATTTTACAACTCCAGCCAGTCCGGATGAAATAGAATCAGCTGTTTTAAAAGCTGGGCGAAAGCCTTTTTTGATTGGCAAAAAATTTGGCACTGTGGGTTTTAAGATAGAAATTGATGAGAATAATCAGAAAAATAGATTTGAATATGTAGAAATAACCACTTTTAGAAAAGAAGAATATCAAGAAAACAATCGCAAACCAGAGGTAGTTTTTGTAGATAAAATCCAAGAAGATTTAGCCAGAAGAGATTTCACGATAAATAGCATGGCGATCAAAAATAACGGCAAAATTGTTGATGAATTTGGCGGACTGGAGGATTTGAAAAATGGTGTAATCAAGGCCGTTGGTAATCCAAAAATTAGATTTAAAGAAGATCCACTGCGGATTTTGAGAGCTGTTAGATTTGCGGCAAGCTTGGGTTTTGAAATTGAAAATACCACTTGGGATAAACTTTGTCAAATGCGATTTGACCTTTTGAAAATTAGTAAAGAAAGGTGGGTTTTGGAAATTGATAAAATTTTGAGTCTGAAAAATCCTAAAAAACTTGAAAAAGGTTTAGAAATGCTTATGGAAAGTGGCATTTTTGGAGTGATTATTCCAGAACTTACTTTACAAAAAAACTACAACCAAAACTCACCCTATCACAATTTTGACTTGTGGACACATACCAAAAAAGTGGTTTTTAATGTGCCTTTTGACGACTTGGATTTGAGATGGACAGCTCTTTTACACGATATTGCCAAGCCTTTTGTGCGAACGGAGAATAAAAATGGAAATTCAAATTATATCAATCACGATATTTTGGGCAGTCAAATGTCTTTGAAAATTAGCTCGTATTTAAAATTTAGCAACTTTAGAAAAGATTTTATTTTTGAGAATATTCTAAATCATTTACAACCAGAATCGTTGCTTAAAATTTACGATGATTTGGGTAAAAAATGAATATTTATCTGTATTTTGTTTTGAGAAAATAACTTATATTTTACGAATTTATATAGTTTTAAATGGTTTTTCATCTCTTGACAAATATCCTAAATATGCTATTATAAAGCTG
Source organism: Limisphaerales bacterium (assembly GCA_044238065.1). GTDB lineage: Bacteria > Patescibacteriota > JACMRA01 > JACMRA01 > JACMRA01 > JBIIDY01. The sequence continues at coordinate 10,241 of JBIIDY010000023.1, forward strand.
AGACTACTTTTTTTCAAAAGTCTCAATAATAAAAACCCTCCCCCGTATGTATTTTTACAAAATCAAGACCACAATTATTAATTTATCTAAAGTAGCTTGCATAAATAAAGGTTACAATAATAAAATGTATATACGTTTTGACTGTAGAGTAAATAGTTTAGGTACTGATGAAAATGGAATCATTGAGGAAGATATGTTTTCTTTTGGTTTTGATTCAATGGAGTTAAGAGATGAAGCTTTTGACGAGCTCTATGATAGTTTGTTAAAAATTCAAAGTTTATAAATTTTAGAATTTTAGCCGCAACCCTTGAGAAATCAGGGGTCTTTTTTACCACAATTAAATTTACGTCAATTTCGCACCATGCCAAAAGTTCTTTTTCAGAGAAGATAAAAAGACAATGGACGGGAAAATGGCCAATAAAATACCTTGAAAAGACAATAAAGGTAAGCTTCAAGGAAGTGTTAGGCTAGTTATTTTGTGTAGATTGATATTCCAAAAACTTGGCAACATTGACGACTTTGGTAATAAAGTTGCGGTATTTTTCGGTGTTTTTGGGTTGGTAGCGGAGGTTTTTGCCAGGAACAGAACCAGCCAAAAGAGAAAGTCTGACCGCGTCGCTAGAATATTTACTGATTTCAGTACTAGGATCAACGACGTTACCAAGACTTTTGGACATTTTTTTGCCGTTTTCGTCCAAGACCCAAGCGTGACAAAAATACTTTTCAAACGGAATGACGCCCGTAAAATACTTGCCTGTTAAAATCATCCTGATAATCCAAGCGTAAAAAATCTCCCAGGCACTAGTCATAATCTGGGTCGGGTAAAAAGTTTCAAAATCAGTTTTTTGACTTTCCAGTTCAGCATTTTGAGTTTTAAGTTTGGAGATTTGATCACGAATTTGCTTTTTCAAATCTTCCTGAACAAGGTTTTCGTAGTCTATGCTATATTTTTTTAGCAATTCTGTTTCTTGCGAGGTTAATTTTGAAAGGTTCATAATTATTTTTTAAAAGTGTTGCTAGCTTATTTTCCGTTTTTCCCAAAGTAGAATTTGATAACAAAACCAAAATTTGAGAATGGAAGTGGTTGTGGAAATGTAAGTATTTTGAAAACCAAAAACCAGAATTTTGTCAATACTGAACTTTTTAGCTGAATAGTTTTTCATAATTTAGCCCAATTTAGCAAATTTTTTGGCAATGCTTATATACCCAAACCAGCATTAACTTGTGTTGGTAATTTGAAAAAAGTTCGTAAATATCAACAGCTTAAATCTTGAAAAATAAAAAGAATAAAACCAGGGTCATCACGAATGAAATGAAGTGATCTTGTGGTAAAATCTAAGTAAAGCTAAATATGAAGCTTTAAAAGATTGCTTCGTTAGCCTCTGTTCCCTTTGGGTCTGTTCGCTACGCTCGCTTGGTCTCTTTGTTCCCGCACCCATTCGTTACGCTCATTCGCAATGACAGGGGAAAACCCAATGATCTTAAAATTACGAATTAACCAGCACAGGTTGGTTTGGGTTTGGGTATAATACTTGAACAACATAATTGACAATTTAGCAAAATTATTTCATTATTTTTTTGCTGTTTGGACTACCAAAGAATATCTGGAAATTACTTTTTGAACCCAAGTTTACACAAAAATTATTTGATTGAATTTATGAATTTTTCGTTGTTTTGATTTTACAATTTAGACAAAAAAACTAACCTGAAATCTAAAAAATTTAATTTCCAGACAAGTTGAAATTTCTACCAAAAACTAACCAATATGCCTGTTCAAATTTCTCGCTTAAATAGACTTTTACCTTTGGTTGCTATTGGAACGGTGGCCGATTGTCAAAGTATTCTGGAGCCGACCAACAGACTTCTTGTCAAGGCGGGTCTTCAAATTATCCAAAGAAATCAACACAAAATAGATGGTTTAACCGAGCTTTTGGTTCAAACGGAGTTGTCAAGTAAGATTGAAAATGGTTATATTCTTGGCAGTAGTGATTTGGGTTTTACCTTTTCGCCTATCCTCAACAGCTCGGGGAGAATTAGCCACGCTAAACTTTCTATTTCGGTGCTTTTGGGGCATAAAGAAGATGAAAATGCCGCACAAGAACTTTTTGAAAATACTAGAAAACTGATTGAAACTAATACCAACCGCAAGCAAATGGTTAAAGATATTCTTTTGGATTTGGAGGAGCAGGCCGAGCTTCAAAAACACAATCCTTTAATTTGGCTCGTGGGCGATTGGAGCAAGGGAATTATCGGGCTTTTGGCAAGTCGGCTTGTTAACCAGTATAATTTGCCAGTGGTTATTATTTCTCACACCAAAGCTAAAATTCAAAACCCAGACGATCAGTTTAATTTTGAAAAACCCTCAACCACTAAGATAAATAATGCCTTTTCTCTCAAGAAACTAGAAAAATTTCTCCAAAAAATCAAAGTGGCTTAAAATTCAAAAAAAATATATTTTCTAAACTAAGAACTCGTCTGAAATCTTTTTTATCAAAAAATTAAATGCTGATTGAAAAATTTTTCCTAAAAAAAACACCCCGTCAAAACTTTGTTTTGCCACCCCTCAAGAGGGGAATTTCGGAGAATAAGGACAGGCTCTAAATTGAAATTTACATTATATTATTTTTTAAGGCAAATAAAAATTCATCCAAATTCCAATCAAAAAACCATTTTCCCCAAAAATACATCCAAATGAAATTCAAGATTTTTACCCTTTACCCACAATTATTTGAGAATTTTACCCAAACGAGCCTAATTGCCAGAGGTGTCGCCAAAGATATTTTGAGTTTTGATTTTATCAATTGGCGTGAGTTTGGTTTTGGTAGTTACACACAAGTTGATGACCGTCCGTTCGGTGGTGGTAGCGGGATGGTTTTGTGTCCAGAACCGATTTTTCAAGCCCTTTTGCATCACAATTCTTTGAGTGATTTCACTTTTCAAAAACTGGGGGGAAACTGGGGGAAAAATTCAAATTTAAACACCAATTCAGACGGTTCAAATTCAAACCTTTCAAACTCAAAAATTCAACCTACTCACCAAATTAACACCCAAATTAAGGCTCAATTTTCCAACCAAGTTTTCCCAAATAACGCTGATTTTTACGATTGGCAAAACCAAATTGACAAAACACCAGTAACATCCAACCAAAATTCAAACTTTCCTGACGCAAATCCCAAATCCCAAACTTCAAATTCACCTCAAACTGAAAATGGGCAAGGTCAAAAAATTCCCAAAAAAGCCGTAATTATGATGACACCACGAGGTTTTCCACTTGACCAAAAAACTTGCGAATGGTTGTCGGAGTTTGACGAACTTAGCATACTCTGTGGTCGTTTTGAAGGTTTTGACCAACGGGTAAATTCTTTTGTTGATCTGGAGATTTCAGTTGGTAATTTTGTGACAAATGGCGGAGAAATGCCAGCGATGTGCTTAATTGAAGCAGTTTCTAGGCTAATTGACGGCTTTATAACCAAGTCAACTTCACACCAGCACGACTCTTTTAGCTCCAAACTGAATGATTACGAGGAGCAACAAGAATTTGTCATCGGTAAAGAAAACCAAGAAATTTGGCACAAGGATTTGGCAGAATTATCCCAAATAAAGGCAAAGCTGGAGCAAGATTAAATTTTTCATTTTAAAAGAAAACTGGGTAAAATTAAAAGTAAATTACGGTGATTTTGGTAAAAAATTAGTGCCACGAGACAACACTATCTCTACGAGCTAACCATTCGTCAAATGGGAATTTCTAGTACCAAATTCAACTTTCTTTGCTGGCTGTAAAATTATTTTTTGACAAAACTTGGAATTTTCATTTGTTTCAATTGTTGGATTTTTTTTGACATTTTTTACCCCGAACCATCGAAACTTGGTGAAAAGATCGTAAATATGCTACAATTAAGGGTAATATACTCACAAAATAAGTGTGAAAATTTGGCAAAATTTGGAATTTTCGCTAGCTTTTTGGCAGTTTGGTTTAGGGTTAGAATT
>JBIIDY010000024.1:0-14101 GCA_044238065.1 Limisphaerales bacterium
GAATTTGTAGATATAGACTGAATAAAATAGCTAAAAGATTTAATTTAATTTGTGGAATTTGTAACCTAAAAAATGTTTAACGCAAGAGGTCTAATAAATCAAATCAGCAAAAATGTTTGATTGTGTTTGGTTTCTTGGTAATAAATTCCACCAAAAAGCCTTATAATTTCAAGATTATTTTAGTCTTGCCCCCATAATTTACACCGAATTTTACACTCAAATTCATTTCTTAACGGCTCAAAAAGTCCAAAGTGGCTCCGCCTGCCATTGACACAAAACCAAATTTATCAAGAATTTCTTTTCCCAGTGAAGCGTTGGTGTCGCCTCCACCCAAAACACTGAAACACTGACTTTTGGTTATAATTTCGGCAATTTGGTGAGTTGCCTGGTCAAACGGTTTCTTCTCAAAAAAGCCCATCGGCCCGTTCCAAAATAAAGTTTTACAATTTTCAATTTCTCGTCCAAACTTAGCAATTGTTAGCTCGCCAATATCACCCGCCGTTTTTCGCAAAGTGCTATTTTCCAGGTTTTCATCATAAACAAAATCACTCGGCAAAACAATTTTTTCGGGATAGTTTCGCAATAATTCTTGGGCAGTGGCGACAAAATCTTCCTCCACTTTGGAATCAAAAATTTCTGGTAAATCTATTTTATTTTGGGAATTTTCACTGTTAAGATTAGCCGCTTTGATGAAGGTAAAAGCCAAAAGTCCGCCAACCAAAATTTTGTCCGCTACAGGTAAAAGCCGTTTTAAAAGTGGCAACTTGGTTTCTAGTTTTGCCCCGCCCATCAAGATTATAAAGGGTTTTTCTGGGGTTTTTAATTTTTCCAAATTTTCTACTTCTCGGGCAAAGCTCAAGCCAAAACTAAACAGCAACAATGTCTTAATTTCGGTGTTGGTCGCCTCCACGCGATGGCTGGAAGAAAAGCCTTCATCTACAAAAAAGTCAGCAAGTTTGGCATATTCTTCTGCAATTTCTATTCTCTCGGCTTCGTTTTTACTTTTTTCTCGCGGGTCAAAATGGGTATTTTCCAGTAAAACTATCGGGGAAAATTTGAAATTGTGTCGGTATAAATCAATTTTTAATTCTGCAAAACTTGGTGCTGCGAATTGATTGCGATAATTAATAAGATCTGAATCATGTAAATTATTTTCATATTCTGGTAAAACTTTTTTTAGTTCTTTGGCTAAAATTGGCAATAAAAGACTCGTACTTTTTGGGTGGTTTATCATTTCTTTGATTTCAATTTTTTCTTTAATTTTGCCCCATTTGGTACAGAGAATTAGCTTATTTTTTTGCTCCAAAAGCTGCTTGATGGTTGGAATGGCGTCCAAAATTCTCTCAATATCATCAAAACTGGGAATATCAAAACTGACACGAACTAAAACCGTAGAATTGGTGATTTGGTCAAGATTGATTGCTTGGGGTTTTTCAAAACTTGGTTCGGTTGGGAAGGTCATAATAAAATGTAAAAATAAAGTGTAAATTAAAAAATAGAGTTTTAAAACAAAGTTTTTACTGTCCAAATTATACGATATTAAAAATATTTTGTCTAATTAGTTTTTAATCAACAATAACGCTTGCACTTGGATTTTCTATTGCTTTTTTAAGATCTATTTTATAATCTTTAGTTTCAAAAGTACGACCATTGCCATTTTTAGTTTGAATAGTAAAAAGACCATTATTATCAATTTTAGTAATTTTAGTCATAATTTCACCTTCCAAAATTTTGATTTGTAATATATTCAAAAAACCAGCCTCTGACAAATATAATTTGCTTGTGCCAAAAACATCTGTCACGCTCGCAAACCAGTATTTTTTACCATTAAAATCAAACTCATCAATTGAACTCAAACCTTTACTTATAAAAACTTTTTCTTGCCCATTTCTTAAAAAAAAGCTATCAGTAGGTAAAAATTTATTTTCAAAATTGTTTGGTAATACAGATTTTAAGTTGGTTGTTTGATTATTAGAATTTTTAATAATTTCCCCGTTGCTAAAAGTTTTATAGACTATATCTTGAACTGAATTAGAAGATGATGGAGCTGACGATATTTTTGAAGAAAAAGAATTTATGCTTATTTGGCTGGAATAATTTTGGCTAATTGACGAAAATGAGGAATTGGTTGAATTGTTAATTTGGCTTGAGCTGTTTTGAATTGAATTATTTGACTGGGAAAAAGTTGAAAATTGACTATTTGTAGTTGATTGTGAGCTGGTAACTGATTGCTGAAAATTCAGAGCCTGTTTCAAAGTTTCAACTGCTTCTTGTGGCGGTTTTTGATTTCTTCCCAAATTCCAGACAAGTCCTAGAACAACTGCTAATAAGAGTATAATAATTCCAACAGTGATTTTTTTGAGCATATTTTAGTTTTTTATTTTGGTACATATATTCCTCTGACAAAATTTGGATTAGCTTTCCAATCTGTTGTGGTCATCCAATTACCCATACTGCGTGGGTTAAGAAAATCACCATTAGGCATTTTGACATTAATGTCACCATAAATAGCAGCTTTACTACTAGGAGAGGTCTCTCTAAAATAATCAGGTCCAATCACTATAACGGCTCCTGCTGGTATTCTTTTGTCGGTAGGATCAATGATTCCAAGTTCTTTTTTAAGATCTCTTATTCCATATTTATCAAGTCTTGAGGGATTATCATTAAAAAATCTCCAAAAATCATCTGCTCCTGTGGTGTATCCAGGCAAAAGATTTCTAACAGTGTTCTCGCCAACGTCTGCTTTACCAGTCCCTCCTAACCCACCAAAACCAGCAATATCAATAGCATCGGCCACCCCCTCATAACAAGTACCGCTACCATAAAATTTACCAGTCAAACTCTCTAATTTTGCCATAGCTTCGGTTAATTTTGGAACGGCATTGGTTTCAGGAGCGACCATACCGTTAGCACCCGGAGTTGTGTTAGTAGTACCGCCTGAAACAGGAACACAACCAGCAGGAACATTACCAGTCGCGGTAGTAGGTGAGGTGGGATTTGGGGGGTTATTATTTATTGGTTTTTCATTAGGAAATTTATTATTCAAAGGATCGGTGATTTGAGTGCCGTCCCAACGCCAATGCCATTTTTCTTCGCCAGCTCCTTGCGTATTTCCCGCTTTATAAGATTGAACAAAACCAAATTTAGCTCCATTTTTTGTCAAAAAATCATAGAGAGCTGCAGGATAATTTGCGTTGTCTAAATCTGTTCTGCCTCGTATTTGTATATCAATTGCTAAACCTGTATGATGTTCTGAGTATCCTGGCGGTGCGGAGTTTTCAGCCCTAGTCAAATATTGCTCTTTTACTCGAGTTAAAGCCTCTGGAGTCATACCTTCTACCCAGAATTCTTTAATTTTAGCCCCACGACCACTGGCAGGTCCATTTTGGAAAAAAGTAACCATTTGACTATCTCCCACACTAGACTTGTAAGGTCTGTAACCAGAAACAATTTCAATATCTAATCCTGACTTTAGTGCTTCTTTTTTCATCTCGTTGAAAGCATTTTGTAAGCCTGTGTTCAAACCACCAGCATCTTCGTAAGGTCCTGTATAATTCTTGGCTTTAGCGATTTCGTCCAGAAACTTTTTGTGAGCTTCAGAGAGAGAATTATAATCAGTTGGTGGTGTTGTGGTTTGAGCTTCTACGTCCACCCCACCCCAAAATTTGGCAAAAATATTATTAGATAAATCAAAATTGAAATTATTAAGGGAAGATTTGACTGGACAAAAACAACCGTTGGAAGTGCCATTACCAGTTGCGGTATCAGGTGAGCTGGAATTTGGGGTGCCAGCAGTAGGGGTTGGATTAAGGACTGTTCCACTTCCAATTTTAGAAATTACTTGTCCAGTGGTGTCAATAATAGCATTATCGTCTGCTCTATCAACAAAAGTTGTAATAATATATTTTTTACCGCCAATTTCCACAAGAGCTGTATTTCCAGTCACTTCACTATTACTACCAGCTTTACCCAAAATATAACCATTTATTCCCTTAGAAATAGGATCGTCACCATTTCCAATATAACCACCTGCTCCTCCTCCCATAGCTTGCCTTGCCAAATCATAACCTTCACCAGTTCCAGAATTTAAATTACTCAAAGACTTCGTTATTTCAAGGGCAGTTGAACTATTTCCTCCGTTGGCTACGGCCTTTGGTCCCCTACCTGGTAAATTCAAAAAATTATTAAAACGAGTGTTGGAATAACCAGAAGAACTCAAAATAGAATTAACTGCGGAAGCGTCGGTTGAGCCGCTAAGTTTGTAGACCAAAGCGTTTGTTGCGGTGTTGCTGGAAGGTCCAAGTGCTGCTGCGATCGCCTCCCTAACTGTCCAAGTAGTTTTACCTTTATCATCTGATAAGGCTTTCGAGTATTTGGAATCTAACGCTCTCAAACTTTCTGGAATTGTGATAGTGTCGTCCAATTTGATTTCTCCAGATTTTACTTTTTGCAAAATGGAGTCCACAACAACAGTTTTAATCGTGCTAGCTGGTCCATAATTTGGGCTTTTATCTCCGTTATAACTTTGAATTTTTCCCGTAGCAACATCTTGAATTACAATACTTTGAGCTCCAGTCTGATCGGCTATTTGTTTTAAATCCAGCATTTCAGCAGCACTCACTTCCACCCCACCCCATAATTTGGCGTATAGTTCAGTTGGGTGAGGGAGGTAATTAAAACCACTTTTTTGTCCAAACAGGCTTGAAATTGGGAAAGGTTTGTAATTGTAAGGATCACCACTCTCACTGTGGAAAAAATTTTCACCATATTGTCTTAGAAAATCTCCACTTTGCATATTTTTATATTCTGAAACTCCTTTAAAATAGACAAAGTTTTTGATTTTGGATTCCGACTCGCCAACTTTGGCAGGATCTGTTGTTGCTTTCAAAAGTTCATCTAAAGCCTGTGCGGCTTGGGCTTGGCTATAACCTTTACGTCCCAGAGCTGCAACAGCACTTTCACGGTCTTTGATGTCTTCGCGACTAATTCCATTAAAAAACGGCTCAAACTGACCTGAGGCAAAAGCCTGATCTCTAACGGTAGTCCCGTAGCCTCCAAAAACATTTCCTACACGGTTGGCGATTACTACCAAAACATCTAGTCTGCCTTGTAAAGTAGGGGATTCTAAAATTGCCAAAGTCAAAGCTGTCCATTGATCAGGAGTGCTAGCAATTCCACTTGTAGCTTGGCTACCACCAATAGTTCCACTTCCACTCCAGACATAACCAGCGGGACAATCACAATTCAAATTATCAGAGCCAGAGCCAATTCCTTCGGTTGGACTAAAATTGCTAGCTAAAATTTTATTTGTATTTTGGTCGTAATAAGTGAGCATTCCAAGCCAAAGCTGATTATAAATTTCATTTAAACCATTGATAGCCTCACCACGACTAGCTCCATCTTTACCTGGTTTTATAGTTATATCAATTAAATAATTATCACCAAAAGGTCTCAAACTACCGCTCGCACCTTGTGTTCCAAATCTTTGACCTGGTGCTATTTTGTCTCCTGGTTGCCACTGCTTTCCTGTTGCTGGATTATTTTGTATGTCGTTAAGATGGGCATAATAAACGGTAACACCATTGGGAAATTCAGCAGTTTTTAGATCAGGATAATAAATACCTATTTCTGTGCCATAGCTAAGTTCAACCGTAGTAGCTGAACCTCTATCTTTAGCATAAACAACTTCACCCTGCAAATGAGCAACTAGTGGAACCAATTTTGATTCTTCATAAGATTTACCCGGAAAACCAAGCCTAACATCTACACCACCACTGCCTTTGTCATATGAAGTAAATTTTCCAGTTGAAGTATTAAATCTTGTTTCGTTTGTGTCAACTGGGTTAATCCATTGATATTTATCCGCAGCATAAGCATTAACTGGACCGAAAATGTTAAAATTCCACACAGCTTTTTCTGTTGTATTTATTGGTAAATCATTACCACCAGTACAATTTGCTATGGTAAAATTTTTCTCAGCAGCTTCGGCGTAAGCTATAGAAGTTGTTCCAAAACCATCAACACCATCGCAAGTCAACCAAGCATAAGCACCTTCATAAATATCACTTCTTTTACCAGGGGCACATCCAAAACCAATTTTTTCTTTTAAACCCACTTCAATAATTTTCATTTGATAATCCGGATTGTTCAAAAAATAATCATCCCCTTTGTATCCCCCAACACGATTACCCCAATCTCTTCTTTCTGTGTCTCCAACTTGAGCTATTCCATAAAAAACATTACCAGATCCACCGACCAATCTCCAAGGATTTTCTACGGCAGACTCTGTAGCTGTAATACTTAATACAAAAGCCACAGTATTACTATCTACACCGGCTTTTTTACCAGCTTCTATAACTTCTTTGATAATTTTTACTTTAATCGGAACTTGTCTTAATTTACCCCCATTTCCAGCCCAAAGAGAAATAGTATCATTATCAGATTTTCCAGCCAGCTGAGTGGCCAAACAAGAACCTACAACTCCACTACCACCCCCCAAACTGGCTGCCCCACCAGTAGCACAAGGATCAATCTTCACTCCACAGGCTTCAGCGATCCATTTACCAATTTTACTCTTGAGCGGGATTCGCCCACCATTGAATAATGCAGCTGATCCGTTTAGTATAATACCAGCAGGACTCACATTAAACACAAAGCCAGCAGTGTTGCCAAGTGCCGCAAGTGTGTCACCTTTAGAAATGTTTTCTGCGGCATCAAAAATACCCTCTCCACTTTGCCACAGTGTCTCAACCACATTATACCAAACTACAGGTGAATCAAGATTACCTTTTTCGTCTTTTATACAATACGCTACGCCATTCGCACCTACCCAAATAAGCAGAGCAACAAAAATACCTATCAGTACCCAGCCCACCGTGCCAGTAAAAAAACTCCCAGCCCAACCCAAGACTTGAGTGGCGGCTTTTTTGACCAATTCATCACGGATTTTATCTAGTGCAAACTTGGCAGGATCAGCCATAATTTGCTTGGCTTGGTTGATTTTATTCAAAGCATTGCCTGCTGCTTTACCAAATGGACTGTTAGCAACTTTTTGCCCAAGATCAGAGTTTTTAATTTTACTTCCAATTTTATCACCCAAACTGCTGGAATTATTAGAATTTTGTCCTTGCGAATTTGGTTCACCGTTATCTTGCTCTTCCTGATTTTTCCCACTTTTTCTTTCTTTATCTACATTTTCCTTACCAGTTTTGCGAACACCTTCTTCATATTTAGCTTGTTTTTCATCTAATTCATCGTTTTGTTCATTTTGGTTTTCCATTTGATTTGACTGACCTTGTGGAATAATTCCTCCTGCTGACGGCTCGGTTTCTTCTGGATTTTGCTGTTCTGGGTTTTGGGGATTTTCATTATTTTCGCTTTTTGGTTTTTGTTCATTTCCATTTTGTTTTTGTTCGCTGTTTGGGTTGACTGGAATTTGCCCGTTTTCACTAGCTCCTCCATTTTCTTGTTTTTCTTCACTTGGAGGTTTAACATTTTTATTATATTCTTTTCTTTTTTGCTCAAAAATTACCTCAAATTGTCCTTCTTTAAGTTGCTGTCTCGGTGGTACTTGATTTTGATAAATTCCCCAAACTTTGCCATACACTTCCGAATATGGAACAGCCCAAATAAAACTATTATAGGACACTGGAGTATCTGAATTGTCACGATTAGCTAACCATTTACCTTTAGCCAAATTAGAAATATTTTTTTGGCAAATATCAGCACAAATTCTAGCTTTATCTCCGTTATCTCCATACTGTGGTTGATTTGGATTATCCCCATTCCCCCCATTTCCACCGCTTCCCTTATTTCCACCATTTCCCAAACTTTGCCCGTTTGAATTGGTTTGTCCATTTGGAATTTCACTTTGGATTTGGGAACTTTCCGCTGATGATTTTATGTTATTTTGCAAATTTGGATTGCTTATTCCTCCTTGTGCTGGTAATTGCTCGTTATTATCTTCCAAATCACTTTTTGGATAATCTGATTTTTCAGCTTGATTTTGAGGATTGGTTGGTTCTCTTTGAGGATTTTCTGGTAAATTTCTTGACGAATTATTACCTTGTTGTTGACCTGTTGGATTTTCTGACGGCTTTCCTGCTAAATTTCCTGGATTTTTTTGAAAATTACTTGGTTGGCTATTTCCTGTTTGAGGATTATTTGGACTGGGTTGGTTTGGATTAGTTTGAGAGTTTTCGCCTTGATTTTGTGAATTATTTGAACTTTCTGCTGATTTTTGTGGTGAAGCGGAATTACTAACAGGAACAAAACTCGTTGGACTAAAATTCCCTTGATCTTGACTAAGATTTTGTGCATTTTTATCATTTTTTCCCTCACCTTGACCAGCAACCCCTTGTTTTTCTTCTGGATTTTGATTCTGGTTTGGCTGGAATTTTGAACCAGTATTTTCTTGATTTTGACTAGGTTTTTGTAAGTTTTCATCGGGATTTTCTGGCTGGGAATTTTCGGTTGAATTTGGGCTTTGAGAATTTAGTTTGTTAGTTGGATTTGGTGAAATTCCGTCTAAATTTTTTTCTGAGGTTTTGTCGGTTGGATTTTGGCTAATTGAACTAGCGACTGTGATAATTTCGGGCTGGTTTAGGGTGTAAATTTCGGTCAACTTTCCAATGATTTTACCAAGCTGTAAAGCTGTTAGGGCTGAGAGAAGTTTAGATAAAAAATCTTTAAGAAAAGCTGATAAATCTAGGTCTGGATTATCCTTTCGAGCTATTTGAAAATTCGCCAAAATACTGGATATGGGTTGACCGTCAATTTGAGAATTAGGAGCAAGATGATTTACAAGATTGTCAAAATTAGGTTTTGCTGTTTGAACAGTTGAATTTGACTCGCCATTTTCATCAAAATTATCCCCACTGGCTAAGTTTTCCCCAGCCAAAAACGCCGTGGTGAGGTTGATAAGTTGGCTTGGATTTCCAATTTGACCGTTTGAACTTGTTTGATAGAATTGATTGTTGGATTGTGGGTAATTAGGTTGTTGACTGTTTTGGACGCCTGAAATTCCTGCTTGTGCTTGACTGACTTGACCGCTTAAATTTGAGTTTTGAATTTGAGAACTTGGTGATAAATTTTGACTATTACTTTCACTTGTTTTGGTATTTCCCGTTTGTGCAGAATTTGGTTTTACTCCGCTTGTCTCTGGTGCTACGAAATCAGCTGTTGGGTTGTATGTTCCAGCAGTTTCAGCGTTAAGAGTATCGCCGTTTTTACCACCAACGATTGGGCTATTTCCATTTTGACCCGTAATTGGACTTGATGTAGTTTGAGTTTGGTTTTGAATTGAGGAATTTCCTTGACTAGCGATGGGAATTTGGGAAATTATACCACTAGCGACGCCAGGAATTTGAGAAGCGGCAATAACACCAGCACCCAGCCCAACAACTGAACCAACTTGACCAACCACTGCTTGACCACTTTGTGAAATTGGTGAGTTTGGATTTACAGGTAAAGATGTAGTTTTAACACTGCTGACCTCTTGATCAGGTTTTTTTGACTCCAAACTTGTGCTTTCAATTTCCTTTTGAGTAGGTTCAGGTTTTAGTTCTGTGGGTTTAGTGTTTTCCCCGAATTTACCTGTTGGGCTATAATCTTTTTGGTTTGTTTCTGTATCTCCAACAGTTTGAGTTGATGTAGTTTGAGTTTGAACCGAAGGATTTACTTGATTTTTTTGTTGAATTTCTTCCTTTAAACTCGTAGATTTGATTACTTGACCACCAGCAACGGCGGGAATTTGGGAAGTGGTAGCACTAACCAGACCAGCACCAGCGACAGCACCCAGCCCAGCGATTGAACCAGCTTGACCAACTAACGCTTGACCAGTACTTGTGGTTTTAAGGCTTTCATTTTTACCAGTTTCAGCTTGTTCTTCTTGTTTTAAACTGGTACTTTCAATTACTTTTTGAATTAGATTTTCAGGCTCTTGAGGTTTATTTTGAGTATTTTTGTCAAATTCAGCTGTTGGGTTGTATTCTGTTTTATTTGTTGTTCCTTCTGTCCCACTCGCTAAGCCTTCTATTCCTTTTGCTAAATTTTTAACGTCAGCTCCCAAATTCCCAGAAACTAAAGCGCCAGCTCCCACGCCAGTGACAACAGCATTTGCCAAACCATTTCCTACTTTATTTTTTTCTCTGCTGCGTTTCCTGATTTCTTCGTTGACTATTTCTTGAAGGTAATCATAAAATTTGACTATCAAAAAACCAGCTACAATTTGGATAATTTGAATTTCCAGAATGGTTGCCTCGTTTGGATTATTAGAATAAACAGCGACAAAAAGCCTAACTTCAGTTTCCAAAATTCCCCCAGGTAAAACTGGCCCTAAACGTCCGTCTGCCAAGTTCCATTTGGTAGATTTGGCCACTTCTTTAATCAGCCTATGAGCGTATTTAGTTGTAATTTCCGCCAAAAACCCATTTCGCAAAGTTATGCCGTTTGGATCTTTGGATTTGATTTCTTCGTATTTAGTCCAGATTTCCTTCTTGAATTTTGTTTGGTAGTCTTTACTGTAGTTTCCGCTGGCTGTGGGTTCAATTCCATCCATGATTCCCAGAGCCTTGTTGACTAGACTGTTGATTAAAGGTAACTTTTGGTAATTTTGCGGTAGAGTTTCTAAGGGACTCCAAACCTCAGCTTTGCCGTTATTATAAGAACTAACAAGAAGTAAGCTTGTCCAAGCTCGCCTGTTGTTTTCATTTTTAAAGTGAGTAGAAAGTAGACTCAAACACTCTTTGGCTTTTTTGCCGTCTGGATCGTTAGCTTTATCTAGACTTTCTTTACACACTCTTGCCAAAATGTATGGCTCATCTCGTGCGACTTCACCTTCGATAATTTTTAGAAAAGAATTAAAAATATTCCCTTCTTTTTGAAATGGTAAAGTTGGATCCAGTTTGTAAAGCAGTGGGCTAATTTGTCCAAATTTATTGTAAAGGTTGCCAGAAGTTCCGCATAATAACGCCAATAAACACCGAAAAATAAATTCCGTGTCAAAAATAGCTGGTAAAACCGTATTAATATTCAAATCAGAAATCACCAGTCTTTTTTCGTCCGCTCTCAGTGCTGGGGCGTTGTCAGTCGTGTTTGAAATTACTAATTTTTCAAAGTTTTTTAGATGGTTTTGTGGTATTTCGGTTTTTGAAGCTTGGATTATTTGAGGTTGGGCTGTTTGTGGAGTTTGAGAGGTTGAACGTAAATTGTTCCCTGAATTTGCTGTTTGAACTGACTTTTCTAACTCTTGTTTTTGCGAATTTTGTGTGGTATATTCTGTTTTACTGGTTTCGCCAATAATACCTAGTTTTGAAGATGGGTGGTGGTTTTGTGGACTTGGACTTGATTGCTGTGGAATTTTAGTTTCAGGTTGTTGCGTAGTTGTTTTCAGGTCGTGATTTCCCAGTGCATGATTATTTAAACCATTTCCAGTTTCTGTATATTTCGGTATTTCTGCTTCTTTATTATTATTTATTAAACCATAAGTGGTAGTTTTTGGCTCATCAACTTTTTGAATAACTGGAATTTTTGCTGGTGGTTTGAATTTTGGTGAAATCTTTTCATTAGCGTCAATTTCTTCACTTCTTTGAAAACTGTCAATATTACCCTTGTGAACTGGTTTGACTACTTGAGTTGTCTGAAAATTGTCAGGAAGTTTTTCTTTTTTTGGTAAAGTTTGCGGAAAACTATCTTTTTTATTATCTTTATTTTCAATTTTCTGTGAATTGTTAAAAGGTGTGGTTGCTAATTTTTCTGGTATTTTACTAATCTCTTGTTTATTGATCAGCGACTCCTTGCTTGGAATTTTTGGAGCTGGAATTTGCTCTTGAGTTTTTTGCTGAATCGGTTCAATTTTTGGCAGTGCTTCTGGTTTCGTTTTATCTTCTCTCTGTGTTTCTAGCTTTTGCTCTACTTTGATCAGATTTTCTTGTTTTTTTTCTAAAACCTCTTTTTTTGGTGTTTGAGTTTTTGGTTCTACTACCGCTTCGTTTTTAGCTGAGATATTTTCTGATTTTATTTCTGGGACTGTTGAAACAACTTCTGGAATTTCTGGAATTGTACTAATTTCGGCTTGATTCTCAACTTCTCTTCTTGAAAATGGTGCGATATTATTTTCTCCGTGTAGTTTTTTCAACTCTTTCAAATGTTTTGTTAATCCTATTAACCTTCCTTTTTTCTCAATTCCTTCTATCCTTTCCTCCACTGATAAAACTGGATCTGTATGAATTTTGGTGTTTTGCCAATTTTGTCCGTTCCTTTGAAATGGTGCGGTGTTGCCCTGTCCATTTTTTTGACTAGAAGTTGTTGGGGCTGCATGTTTTTGACCATTAGTAATTTGACCATTAGTGGTTGGTTTTGAAATTGGTTTTGGTACTAAAACTGGTTTTGCCACTTTAAAAATTTATAGAATTTAAAAAAAAATAATCTGCTTTTTGTTTCAGTTTTTTGGTCTTCGGTTTGTAATTTGGGATTTGTCTGATGTCGCTAGCGGTATTTTAGCTCATTATTTTTCTTTGGTCAATTGAAATTTTAATCTTTATTTTGTGTTTTTAGTTTTGGGTTTTCTTTTACTAGATTTCCCAAAATTGACTAAAAAAGCCAAGTCGGAACTATAACTGATTTTGTAGCTTTTGTCAACTCATATTTTGTAAAGTTTTTTGATTTGCTTGTAAAGCTGGTAAAATATGGTGCGAAAGTTCATTCAAAATGTATTTTTTTGACAAGTTGGTATAAATTTGGTATAATTTAATTATAATCTCACAAGATTTGGGTTTTGGGTAGTTTTGGAATAAAAAAATTCAACTTGCAAACCTTCATCCATAAATTATAACGTTTCCAAAAAATAAAAAAAATTTGAGTTTCTCAAAAATATCGCAATAAAATTCATAAGATTAACAATTTTTCTAATAGGAATTTCTCAAAAATTTTCAAGAGGTTATGTTTTCAAATTCTTTCGGAGTCAAAATTCCACGGACAAATTTCAACAAAAAAAAGTTTTTTAATAAGGCTTTATTTAATCGTGTTTTCAAAGGGTTTTATTTCAGCAGTAAAATTAAAATTGCTTTGACGATCTGTTTCTCAGTTATTTTTTCCCAGATTTCAGTGGGGCAAATTATCACACTGGCTCAAACTGCATATGGAACTGGTGGCTATAATCCTTGCCCTTTCGGTGGTAGTGCCTGTGGTGGTTTGTCGGTGGATACGACTGGGGCAAGCTGTACTTTGAACGCCACGGTTAGCAAAGATAGCCAAAATGTAGCCTGTACAATTAGCGACATTATCATTACAGATGATCGAGGCACGGCGGTGGGCTGGAGTGCGACTTACACAGTCCATAATTTTTATAATGGAAATAATTTGATTCCAATTTGTAGTTCAGTTAGCTGTGAAACACCAAATTTGTCTGTGAATATGGCTGATTTTGTGACCATTACGGGCAGAAATTTTGGGGCAACTGACATAACCTCCACCCAAAGACCCACAGCCTTGACTTCAATGGATCCAAATGGCGTCAACTCACCTTCTTTTAGTTTGATGTCTTTTAATAATGCGGGAGGAACTTACGCCAAAGCAAGAGTTTCTAACCCCGGTACTGGCTACACTTCTAGTCCAAATGTGATTTTTAGCGGTGGAGGATGTACTCAAAATCCAACTGCGACGGCGGCAGTTAATTCTGGCAAACTGACAGGACTCGTTTTTACAGCTCCTGGTCTTGGGTGTACTAGCTCGCCTACAGTTGCTTTTCAAGGAGGTGGTG
This sequence comes from Limisphaerales bacterium, assembly GCA_044238065.1. Taxonomy (GTDB): domain Bacteria; phylum Patescibacteriota; class JACMRA01; order JACMRA01; family JACMRA01; genus JBIIDY01. The sequence goes on from JBIIDY010000024.1 coordinate 13,760, forward strand.
GTAGCGAGGCTTCGGTGGTTTTGATCGCGGGGGCAGGTGACGGTGTCTATTCCAAAGGGACGACTGCTAATGGTTTTGTTTTGACGATTCCAGGTAATAGTCGTGTGGGAGTTTATAATAGTGTTATCACTATTTCCGTTTCCTAGAAAATTATTAACCCGAAGCGAGAATGAAAAATTAGAGGAAATCTTGGGAATATTATAAACTTAAAAATTAGATTATGCGATTGCTTTGTGTGGCTTATCCAAAACTGAAATTATCAGATTACAAACTGATTCAAGAAATTAGACAAAAATTTGACCCGCATTTCAAGTTTATTAATCCACATTTTACTTTGGTTTT
>JBIIDY010000136.1:0-4003 GCA_044238065.1 Limisphaerales bacterium
GAACATAAATGGCACGAATTGAAGCAAAGGCTGAGAAGTTTTTACGATTATTCTGTTGATTTTATAGAGAATTTATGTATCCAAATTAACTGTATGAGTGTAAAGGTTTAATAGGGATTGGCTATATCACCTTGGCTTGTTTATGCTCAAATTCTTACCAACCTAGCATAGATTTTAGTTTTTCAAAATTGAAGCTATTGATATTTACAAACTTTTTTCAAAATTACCAAGTGAAAGTTAATGTGGACTTGGGTATAAACCAGAATAATTGACAAAATAAAACCCCCAAAATATGGGGGAAGTTATAGAGTTTAGTCAAATGTAATTTAAGCAATAAGTTCTTACTCATTTTTAGATTCGGTAGATTTTTCTACTGTTTCAGTCTTGGTTTGAGCTTTGACTTCTTCTTTGGCACCTTTTTTCTTGAGAAGGAAAACCAAAAGAACGATGATAATTAGCGCTAAAACTCCGACTCCAGCAAGCAAAATTGGCATATAATCAGTTTTTTCCTCTTTCTTGACTTCAACTGCTTGTGAGCTAGATTGAGATGTTACTGGAGCTGACTGGCTGGAAACTGATGCTGTGCTTTGTTCATCACCAATAGCGAAAGTTTTGTTTCCTGCTGACACACTTTGTTGCTGTTGGACAGCCTGTGCAGGATTTTGACGATCGCTCTTGATAGCATCTATAATATCTTGAGTCATATCAAATTCAGTTTCCAAAATTTTGGCAGGACTAGAATCCACAAGCTCTCCTTTATTGTTGATAATTGGGCGGTTATTTAATTCAATTTTGGCTTTATATTTGCCTACTTGCCAGCTTTCGTTGGTTGTAAAGTTGAAAAGGAAGGGTTTTTCACGAGGTGCTAAATCTTTATCCACAACCTGTTCTATTGTACCAGTTGGAGTTGTAATTTGAACTTTTCCAAAAGATTTTGTGAAGATATTTCCGACATTTTCAAAATTCAATTGCATTGCCACTTTGTCGCTGGTAGATTGGCTGTAATTTAAACTTTTTGGAGAAAGGAATTCAAATTTATCCATTTTAACCGCCATTTTGAGATCTCCTGGAACTGTCAAATAAATACGACTACCAACACGATTTTCAATAGCAACTCCTTGGTTATCTGCTATGGTTGGTAATTGAACAGCAATAACACCACCGTATTCGCCAGGTTTTGCGTCGCTTGGCACATTAACAGTGAATTTAGCTTCAGTACTTTTACCAGCAGGTACGCTAACCTTGTCTTTTTCTAGTTTGACCCAAGAGCCCAAAAATTCATCTTTGACCGCGTTGTCCTTAAAATCCCAACTTCCGTCTCGAGTTTGAATATTATCTTTGGCACGAACTTCTACTTCTTTATCTTCTTTATAAAAATTCAGGATATTAACAGCTCGACTAACAGAAGATCCAGCTTCCACCTTTTCCAAAAACCATGTTTTAGTTTGGGAATTTTTTGGATCAGAAGTAGTTGGCATAATTCCTAGACTTCCAGGGTTTTGTGCCAAAGTAGTTAAGCCCCCCAAAGCCAAACTTAGAGTTGTAAGTCCGAAAATGGATTTTTTGATTAGTTGAGTAGATTGAACTGAAATTTTGTTTGCGATTTTTTTGGATGAGATAAACATATTGTTTGTAAAAAATTTATAAATTGTTTGTGTAAAAAAAATTAAAACTAGAAAAAACTAACAAAAACCTTCTTTTATCATTTAAAATTTTTAGAAATTATTGTCAAATTAAATTAATTATTAAAGATTTTTTTTGTTAAAGTGTGAAAAAATATGGGAATTTTTTATAATTGCTAACTTGTTGGTAGATTTTTTAAAATTCCAATCACCAAAAATACAATTTTAACTTTATTCTTTTTGGTAAATTTTTCAACTAAAATGACATAAATTAAAAAAATAATAAATAATATCTAAAAAATATGTAATGAAGAGAGTTGATAGTTTTTGTAATAATTTTTTCTAGTTTATTCCCAAGCAAAGCAAGGGAGATAATTTTTTTGGCAAAAAGGTTAATCAGAAAGTAGAAATTTATAAACTGTTTTTTTTTAGCTATAACTTTCTATACCAATTAACCAATTGCCGTGTTTTTTGTTGAGTCTGTAGTTTCAAATGATTTGCAAATGATTTTTTGCTAAAACCCAACCCGATCTATACTAAAACCTAGAAATACAAAATGTATTTTTATTCAATTCAACTGTAAAAACTGAAAACAAAAGATTTTGGTAATGTGCTTATTTTACTGAAAATGCCTATGAAGCAGAAACAGTCAAAACGCTAGTATATGTACCAGCACGACTTCGAGCAGGGATTGTCAAAACAAAACCGTTTGTAGCTGTTCCTTTTGTATATTGACCTTCACCAGCTCCGTCAATTGCAGTAGCAGCAGCACCACCTCCAGCACCACCTCCACCTGTGAATGAAATAGCAGGAGCGGTAGTACAACCAAGACCAACAGTTGTAAAGTTGATAGCAGCTAGACTACCACCTGAAACAGTAGCAGTAGCAACAGGACTTTGAGTACATCCACCACCTGTGAAGACTACGGTAGGAGCAGAAGTATAACCAGTTCCAGCATCAGTAATGTTAGCTTTTCCATATGTTTGGCTAGCGTTGTTGAAAGCTAATAGTCCGAAAGCAGGAGAGTTAACACCAGTAGAGTTCATTCCACTAAGGGCAGTTGGGCTTTGAGTTGAAGTTGTGTCAGTCACACCATATGCGTCTCCACTAACTGTTTGATAAGCACCCATTGTTACACTTAAATTGTTGGTACCACATTCTACTGTTGGACAAAGCGGGATAGCGTTGTTACCACTATAGAAGTTACGAACTGTATAAGTAGAGCTCCATCCAGCACCAGTACCACGAGCGTCAGTGATAGTGATTCCGCTGATTGTACAGCTAGCAGTTTGTGAAGTATTGCTAACAGTAGCAGCAAGAGTACAGCTAGAACCGCTTGTATCGATAGTCAACGCACCTCCAGTAAGGTTTAGAGTTGTGTTGATAGTTTGGGCATTAGTAGAAACTGTATTAACAGAAACTCCGCTAAAAGAAAAAGCTAAAACAGAAAGGCTCAAGACGCCTAGTGTCTTTTTAGCAAATGATTTGGTTGCGCGTACGTAAAACATAGTTTGTTTTTGTTGTTTTTTGTTGCTTAAAAAAAAGCATACACATTTTAAAATAAATTTTAATTTTAGGCAAGTAATTTTTTTTGAAAAACCATTTTTCCTTATCAAAAATAGTCATTTTATTTGATTTTAACGGTATTTTTATAAATTTAAAAAGTTGTCATATTCTATGAAATTGTTTGATTTTTTATTGTTTTTTTATTCTTATTACTGTTGTTTTTTAAACAGAGTGACTTTTTCTACATCAAATAGCTTTACCACTTCGCTTAAAAAAATCTTTATTTTCTCTTTATTTTTATTTTATACCCAAACCAAAACCAACTTGAACTAGTTAATTCCTAATTTTCACGTCATTCCGTCTTCCTGGTCATTGCGAATGAGTGTATAGGTACGGGAACGAAGTGAATGAGTGGTAGCGAATGTGGAAGGAATGATCAGACCAAGTACAGGAGCAAAGCGAAGCAATCTTCTAGGTCAATGCGCTTTCCCCTGTCATTGCGAGTGAGTGTGTAACGAACGGGTGACCCAAAGGGGAACAGAGCAAAGCGAAGCAATCTTTTAAAACTCAAGATTTAGCTTTACTAGATTTTACCACAAGATCACTTCATTTCATTCGTGATGACTATGACTTCATTCTTTTAGCTTTTCAAGATTTAAGCTGTTAATACTGAGTTGAGTATATTTATTTAGCTTTCAAACTACAAGTTTTCTTTATTCTTATTACCCCCAACCATCGAAACTTGGTAAAAAGATTGTAAATATGCTATAATTAAGGGTAATATACTCACAAAATAAGTGTGAAAATTTGGCAAAATTTGGAATTTTCGCTAGCTTTTTGGCAGTTTGGTTTGGGGCTAGAATTTAGATTATTAC
>JBIIDY010000137.1:0-4001 GCA_044238065.1 Limisphaerales bacterium
TTTCCTAAAACATTTCATCGGTTAGTTTTGGAGGCCTACCGCCTTTGTTTGGACTTAATTTGTTAGACATATGCTTTGATTATTAAGTATTTATAACATTTTGTCAAGTTTCGATGGTTTGGGGTATAAAGTAAAAATTTTGTAAAGTATGTGTTTAGGTGGACTTGATTGTAATTACTCTTTAAATTAGACTGATAATAACTAAATTATAGATGGCAAAAAAATATCCAACCCAAAACGATTGGAAGGAAAAGTTTGGATTTTAATTTTTAATTAAGCTTGATGTATCTTTGTATTTTGAAATACTTGCAAATTTGAGAAAGTATCTTTTTATTATCAAGATAGTCTTTAAAATCTGCTTCAGTTATCGATAAAAAACTTAACACATTGATTTTACAGATAAAACCCCCTGAATCCTCTTGAGAGCTGACTACAGAATTTGGCCATGTTTTTTTAACGAGATCTAAATGACTAATTTTAATTGTGTAACAAAAATCCTCAATGAAAGTATCTTTTGGAATGAAAATTTGACTAATAGTATATGCACGAATCTGGTTCATAAATTCTGCATATATCCCATGTTCATGTTTATCCTTAGGAGTGGGAAATTCTTCATTATATTTTAATTTTTGCTTTATTTTTGGTAAAAGCTCAGTTATTTCAGTTTCGGTTAGGTTGTAGATATAATTTGACATAAAAATAAATTGTGAGCGATGGAAAAAAAGTGACCACTATTGATTACTTTATTTTTGAAAATCCAGTAAAAATCAAACGAAATTAGGAAATGGATCTAATAAATAGTCTCCCGTGACCTAAGATACTTACAAATCCAATAAAGTGTCTTTTTATCATCTAAATAATCTTTAAAATCTGACTCTGTTATGGACAAAAATTTTAAAACATTAATTTTTAAGATATAGTGACTTTTAGAATCGCGTTCAAAATTTACTACAGAATTTAGCCAGTCGCTATTTATATAATTTATAGGGGTATTTAAGTTTTTAAATTTGACCATATGGCAAAAGTCATCTGTAAAAGTGGTCTTTATTGGTTCTACCTGCCCAACATAGACATCAAGTCCACTAACCATGAACCAAAATTCACGACAAACACTAGATATTTTTAACATAAGTCTATCTATTTCTTTTTCATCTAAATTAAAAATATTTGCCATATAATTTACAAAAAAATACAAAAATAAGGTTATTTACAAAAAAAATATAAACTATTTCAAGCCTTCTAAGTGGTCAAGCATAGTTTGAGCGTCGCTTACTTCAAATGGGTCAGCTTCAAAATTGTCAGCAAAACCATCTTCCACGAAAGTTTTTTTGATAGTTCCATCTTCAACATACATACTGTATCTCCAAGAGCGTTTACCAAAGCCAAGATTTTCTTTTTTGACCAACATTCCTAATTTTTCGGTTAATTCACCGTTGCCATCAGGAATCATTTGGACGTTTTGCACACCTTGATCTTTCTTCCATGCGTTCATTACAAAAGTATCATTGACACTAAGACAATAAATTGCATCCACACCAAGTGCTTTAAATTCGTCAAAATTAGCCTCGTATCCTGGTAGGTGAGTGCTGGAACAAGTTGGAGTGAAAGCTCCGGGTAGAGAAAAAACGATAACTTTCTTGCCTTTAAAAATCTCATCAGTGGTCAAATCTTGCCAGACAAATTCTTCGCTAACTTTGACACGAGTTTTAAAAGTAACGCTTGGGATAGTGGTGTTTTCTAGTTTAGACATAATCAATAAAAAAAGGAAAAAATAAAAAAATGATGTTTTTGGACAGCAAAAGTCTGTCATATAAAGTAATAAAAAATATACACAAATTTGTCAAATTAATTTATTGTCAACCAATTTCTCCTTACACTTCTCAAAATTTCCAAAAAATAGCGACTTTAAGACAAGAAAAGAGTGACGGTGTTTTCCCAAATTCCCCCTAAAATAGTTAATTAAAAAAGATTCACTCGATTTACACAGTACTATTAGAATATAAAAATTATCGAACTTTTTAGTAAAATTTAGTACTGCCAAAAACCCATCACCTTCAGCTCTGTTCACAGCGTTTTATACCCAAATCCACATTTACTTACACTGGGTAATTTTGAAAAGTTTGTAAATATAAGCAGCTTGAATCTTAAAAAAAACAAAAGAATGAGGTTAAGGTTATCACGAATGAAACAGGCTATAACAAGAGAATTAACCGGTCAAAAGCAAATTAAGAGTCATCATAAATAAAATGAAGTGATCTTGTGGTAAAAAATAGTAAAGTTAAAAAAGATTGCTTTCACTACACTTCTGTTCACTGTGTTCACTAGTCGCTTTACTCCTGTACTTGGCCTGGTCGTTCCTTCCACATTCGCTACTGCTTATTCACTTCGTACCCACACACTCATTCGGGGCAGTGGGGGGGGGAAACGCATTGACCCAGAAGATTGCTTCGTTAGACTCTGTTCCCTTTGGGTCTGTTCGCTACGCTCGCTTGGTCTCTTTGTTCCCGCACCCATTCGTTACACTCATTCGCAATGACAAACAAACTCGTAATGGTATGAAGATTAGGAATTAACTAGTGCAAGTTGGTTTGGGTATAACCATAGTTTTGAACTTTTTCCCAAAAATTTTGAGTTTCTAAACTTCTATTCTATTCTTGATAACATTCAAGGCGTGAGTGGCGGCGATGGTTTCAGCTTCTTGTTTGGATTTGCCTTCACCTTCAGCCAAAAGCTCGGAATTTAGCAAAACAGCAATCTTAAAAACTTTGTCATGATCTTTACCAAGCATCGCCATTACTTTATATCTTGGTGTGATTTTAAAGTGTTTCTGGCACATTTCTTGCAAAATGGTTTTGTCATCTTTCCAGCGATTATTCAGGATAATTTCCTCAAGTTTTGATAAAATAAAATTTTTGACAAAGTGAGTGCAATGGCCAATTCCACCATCCAAATAAATCGCCCCCAAGACTGCCTCTACCGCATCCGCAACGATTGTCAGTCGTGCTTTGCCCAGTTCCGCTTTTTCACCCGCACTAAGATAGATCAAATTTTCCAGCCCAATTTCTACCCCAACCTCGCCAATTAATTTGTAATTGACTAAAGATGCCCGCAGTGCCGTCAAATAACCTTCTTTTTCCTCAAAATTCTTATAAAGAAAATCGGTTACGCAAAGCTCCAAAACAGCATCTCCCAAAAATTCTAGGCGTTCATTGTGTTCCAAAATCGTCATATCTCGTTCTCGCTCGTTGAGGTAAGATCTGTGAGTTAGAGCGGTTTTTAGAAGTTGTGGTTTTTCAAATTGATAGTTGATAATTTGTTGTAAATCGTCCAGAGGGTTTTGATTCATAAATTCAAAAAGTTAGTTTTGCGACTATTTCAAATGACTAGTTTTACCCAAAATTAAAAAGGAACTAAAAGAAATAACTAGAAAAAGTCTAAAAAAAGTTTGTAAAAATAGCATTAATACTTATCTAAATTTTGTCAAATTGTAAAATTTTCACCATTTTCTCATTTTAATTTCTTTCTAGGCCTTGATTATTTTGGGTTTTTTAAAATATCAAAGACTGTAAAAAAGAAAAATTTAAATAAAGCTGATTTTGGAAAAAGTAAAGAACCTAAAAATATCTAGAAAATTCTAAAAAATAGAAATACCTAACATGTTTAAGTTTTCAAATTCAACCTAAATGGAGTCTAATTTATCCAATTTCGCAAAAAATCTATACCTTACCAAAATTCCGCCGTTTGAGCTTTTTTCTATTCAAAAATTGTTTTCCTTATGAAAAATTACTTTTATAAAATTTCTAAAATTACATTTTTACTTTTTTTTGGTCGGAAATGTATAAAATTAAATTATAAGATTAAAAAATTATAAGATTAAAATTTCCCCCAAACCAAATTATCCTCACAAAAAACCTCCAAAGCTTTATTTTTAAAACTTGGAAGAATCAAAAAAACTTGGAAAATAAATTTTATTTTTATATCGGCAAATAATAAGTACCAAC
>JBIIDY010000138.1:0-3999 GCA_044238065.1 Limisphaerales bacterium
TAAAATCTCATAATAAAAATTTAAAATCAAATAATTCTCAAAAAAGTTTTTCAGATGATTTTCAGTCTAGTTCAAACAAAAATTCGGACAGCGAAAATTTAAATCTTAATCAAGCTAAAACAAATTCAAAAAACAAAAATTTAGTATTTTTAATAATCTTTCCCGAACAAAAAATGTTGGATAAAAACTATTCTGAATTTACCCAAGAAATTATATCAAAGTTAGAAAATACTCCTGAGTTTCAGTATTCAAAAATTAATTGGCAAATATTTAATTATAGTGGATCACCAGTCCAAAACTCAAAAAACACTGTTAGAAATTTACTCACTGACAATTTTGAAAATGAGGATTTTGATTTTAGTATAAAAATTTATTTATCAACTAGGAGCGGAATTTTCCTACCTTTCAAGTCTTTGGATACAATTATTTTGATTGATGAAGCTAATTCTATGCATATTCAAGAACAAAACAAGATTTATTTTGACACTAGAGATGCGGTTTTTTTGCTGGCAAGTAGCTGGGGCTGTGAGCTTTTTTATCTCAGTTCCCTACCCTCCGTTCGTCTCCAAACTTTTTATAACACAGATATAATAAATCAATTTTTAGCTTATGAAATAGACAAAAAACCATTGGCAAATATCAAAATTATAGAGAGAACCAAAGAATCCCAAAACAACAACCTTTTTAGCTACGAAATTGAGGAAATTTTGGAGGAAATAGAAGAGTTGTAAATTACATTTGTCCATAAGACGCTCTTTCAAGTGTCTCCTCTTTTTCTAATTGGCTCACAAAAATATCAATATCTAAGATTCTTACTTCCAAATTGTCCTTGTACTTAATAAACTTTGCATGCTCACAAGTATCCTTAAAGGCTTTTGGTGATAAAAACAGTGTAAAGGCATCAAGCTTTTTGTCCGTGTATTCTATTAAATGCCTTTGGATAGAATAAGATTCTCGAATATGTTGCTGTGTACCTGTCAAAAGCGTTACCTCAACCAAGATGGTTTTGTTTTCTTCTTCGCATTCTATGTCTGGGTTTCCACCACTAGCAAAACTGGTCGGCAATCCTTCATCATCTGAAATAAAGTTTGGTTTTACTGATACTTTAGGTAGTTTTTTAATAATAGCCAAAGATGTTAAAAATTCTAATCTTAAAGGGTTTTCAATTACTCGCAAAATTTCGTCTTGTGATTTTCCCTTGTTAGCTAAAATTAAAAGTTCTTTTTTTTATTTGATCCCAGTTGTAATAATTCACCCACTTTGCTAATTCGTTGTTGGTTGTTCTTATCGGGGCTTTAAATACTGTCAATTTAGAAATTAAGTTTTGGTCTATTTCTCCAATATATTCAAAAAAAGACTTTTCGCTTTCAAAACTTTTCAGTTGGGTGTAATTATCTAAAATATAATCTACCGCTTCCTGTTCTTTAGTGTTTATATCAACAAAACGCCCTCCGCCTCGTAGGGTAATTAAACCAGTCAACCTCATTTTTCTTATAAAATCATCAGGGTAATCTACCAAAATTGATTTATCATCTCTTTTTACTTGATCAAGTAAATTGTAGAATATATCCAAAATAACCTCACTGCTTGGCTTAAAACCATATTTTTTTCTCAAACTTTTTATTTCTCTGTAAAGTTCCTTTGCATTGTTATCTTTCCAGCACAACAAAATAGGTATTTCGGCTTTTGAAATTCCAGCCCCGTTGTAAGTTTCATCTTGGTTTAGTAAACTCATCTTAAAATAAAAAATTTATTTGAACTTAAAACTTTGAATTCGTAATAATTGCAAAGCTCTATTAATGTATTTTTCAAGATTGACTCTTCCCCTTCTTCTGAAAAACTACCGTCTAAAAGAAAAGTAACCAGACAGTCTCTTAATTTTTTAAGATTTTTACAGTTTAACCCTACAGCTAAAATGCCATTATTTTGTTTATCAAAAATTGCGTAATACATAAAAAAATATTTATCTACCTTTAAAATTTTTACCATTTTTGGTTAATTTATAAATACCTCTGTCAACCCTTTCAAAAAGCTGTAAGTTTTTACTAGAATTTTGATTACTAATTTCATTATGATTTAATTCGCCTCTTACTGTATTACGAAATGTTTCTAATTTATATTTTCCTTCCAAATTTTCTCTTTTAATTCTATCTTCTAAATATAGATATATTTCATCTAAAGTGACTGTAGAGTTACCAATATTCTTTTCTCGTTCTAAAATTAAATCAATTACCATAGATTTTATGGAGGGTATTGTTCCTGGTAAAAATCCTTCCTTTTCTTCTATAAATTTAATAGTCTCTTGTATTTTTTTATTTTGATTGACACTATCAGAGTTTTTTTCCAAAACTTTAAAAACATCAGAATAAGCAGACAAATATTCTTCATCTGGGACAAACAAACTATCTGTAAATTTAATTGAATTGTAAATTGCTTGTATTTGTGAAAAATATTCAGGCTTTTTTTCTTGGAAAACTGTATTTACTTCAAAATTTGTCGTTAAGCCTCCGCCGGTAAGGTTTGTGCTTCCAACAATGGCAGTGGTTTCTTTTTTGTTTTCAAAGAGATGTATTTTAGGGTGAAATACAATATCCGTTTTATTTTTCTTTTTGTCTCCGTAGCAGTAAAAACTAACCAGTGGATAATCTTTTTTTAAATCAATTAAAAATTTTATAGCTTTTGGATCAGTAGTTTTAAAATCCAAGCCAACAATTATTTCAAAACTACCACCTGTATCTAAAGATGTTTTTAAAGATTTTTCAATCAAGTTCAAACCTGTTTGTTTTAAAAAAGCTACAGCGATTTGTGATTTTGTAGATAATTGTAGTTCAATATTTATAACCTTACCAATTTGATAATTTAAATTTGATAAAACTTGGATTGATGCCGTAATGTTATACTTATTTTGTTGTAATTAGTAAAGTTTCAATATATTGATATGTTTTAGTTTTATATATTTTTTGGAAAGTCTTAGTTTTACCTATTTTATTTAAAATATTTTTTACTTCTTCCAATTCGATCTTTTTTACTGACGAACTACTTTTAGAATTGTAAGTGTTATTATAAGAAACAACTAAATATTTTGTATCTAAGTTACTAACAAGATCATAAAAAACATGCCTTGCCTTTGTGGTGCAGTATTCGCTCATATTTTCTGGTGCGGGTTTTAGAGCTACGCCATAAAGATTTGGCTTATCCCATTTTACAAGATTCTCATAGACATGGTAAAATCTGCTATATTGTCTTGAATTATAAGGCGGATCAATATAGGTAATATCGGCACTTACTTTTCTTGCTAAAGCGTTTGCATCTTCCCTAAAAATCTGTACATTATCAAAATCTGCTGTTTCTATTAAACTAAATTGAAAGGTTTGTTTTTTTATTTCTTTTTTAATATAGGCATCAAAATGACCAACTGTATTAGCTAATCTATCAATTGAATAGATCAGTGAAGACAATAAAATTGCAAACTCTTTTGAATTAAGATTTGTTTTTTCAACTTCCAAATCTTCTCTTATAAAACCGATTATTTTAGCAATATTTTGATCAAAAAATTTATTTCCAAAATTATCAGAAAAATAATTATCTGCCAAATCTTCTGGTTGAATTAAATTATATCTTTTTACTAATTTGTTTATTTTGTTATTATCCCAGTTTTCAGGATCAAAAAAAGCTTTATAAATCACCTCGTTTGAAAATAAAAAGTCATTAATAAATACTTGGTTGTATCTACCCATTGCCACTTTAGAAACACTAGCTGTTCCTGCAAAGATATCTAAAAAACTATTACAATCTTCAGTTTCTTTTTGTATCGTTTCCATTATCCAATTTGTTAATTTTTGCTTACTCCCTATATATCTTCTATTTTGGATTTGGTAATTTTTACCGTAAATTGATAATTCTTTTAAAACTTCTTGTCTATTATTATCTTTATATTCCTTATAATAAATTGTTCATTTCTAAGTTAATCCCCCAAAAGTTTGGAAATTCCTTCAATTA
>JBIIDY010000059.1:0-9265 GCA_044238065.1 Limisphaerales bacterium
TAAAAGCAAGGTTAGTTTAGGTTTATTTTTTAACTCTTTATTTCCATTTCTTGGCTTAATATCAACACAAAGTTGAGTTTCAGTGGTTCGGGGTATTAAGTTTCAACTGTGAATGCAAGTAACTTTTGTTAAAAAATCCAAATAATCTATGCACAAAAAGTCAATCAACGGTTTAAAATTACTTGGAATATTATGCTAATCAATCAAAAATTCAACACACTAACTTTTAAAGAATATATCTTCTTTATTGACAATCACGAGAAATACACAGATTTTAATACGCTGGGACTTTATCGCTCAATCGTTGAAAATGAAAAAATTACCCTTGAAGAAAAAATTGAGGTGAGAAATTACGCTCATAAAAAATTTGGTAAAAGTTTTGAATTCTTACAATTGAAAGATCCAAGAACCTATTTTGAAGTTTCAACACTTGGGATGGAAATTACCAAAGCTGACGAGAAACAATTTTGGATAAATATGGTAAAAAATCAACAAAAAATTTTGGAAAGCAAAAAAATAAAACATAGAAATTTTGGCGATTATTCAAAACATAATTGTGGTTATGAGGATTGCCCATATAACGGACTTATGATTAGACAAGGTTCTGGTTTGCAAGAGGGAAGTATTCATTTTGATACAGACAAAAATTCCAATTCAGCAAAAATGAAATCAGAAAGATTAAAAAGAGAAAGAAAAAGAGAAAATCAGATTATCAAAAAAAATGCTGAAGATGGATAGTGGAAAAGGATTTGACAATCATAAAAAAGTTTGCTATAATTAAGAGAAGATAGTCGTTTAGTACTACTTTAATTTATTTTAAAAATATTATGTCAGAATTACACAAAACACAAGTTACAGGGGGGGGTGAAAATCTTAAAAATGAAGAAGTTAGTTCACTTCTGTTAGCTTTAAAATTTATACCACCTAGCGAAACCTCCAAACAAGAACTTATAGACAGTGAAAGAAGATATAATCAAATAGCAAAAATAGCCCATAATCAAATTCCTGAAAATGAAACAGAAATAGCGGAAAGCAGTGAAAATGAGTCGTTGATAAATGAAATGGATTTATTAACTAGGTGGTATGGGCGTAAAATTATAAATTTATATAACAATACAAAAAATTTAACATTAAAAGAACTTATAAAAAAAGTGGTGGAAGAAAATATTGATGATGTTTATAAGGTGTACCAAATTTTAGGAAAAAAAGTTTTTGAAGAATTTCTTAATTTTTGCAAGGAAAATAATAGTGATATGTATCTTAAGATTACAAAACACAAAGCTTATCAAGATATAAAAAGAGTAATGATAGGTAAAATATTTAATTCGAGTAAATCTAAAAACATAAACGAAGAAAATTATCCAATCTATGAAGCTTACAACCACTGGGTTGAAACAGGAAAATTGTAAGATTGGTTGACTCTTCCTAAAATCATAGTTTTGGTTGACTCCATGCTTTTTGTGTCAAGAAAATTAGTTAAAAGGAGTGGGTTTGGGAGCTGACACTGATGGGAAAATAGTTGTTTTGGGATAAAAAGAAAAAGTCGAAATTGGCAAAAAAGTGAGTAAATAAATTGTCAAAAAGCGTTCAAAACAATGGATCTTTTTTCAAAATGCCAAAAAACCTAAAATTAAAACTGCTTGACAAGATTACACTTTCATTTCTATCTGGAATAAATTTATTTTTAGTGGCAAATTCTTTGAGCAATTTAACTTTTAATCTTATGCCTCCAAACTCTAAAAATCTCAAAACGCAAACCAACTTTTTGCACAAATTTTGGCGGACTATTAAACATGTTTTAGCTTTAATATGCCCACTAATTATCAAAAACAGATTAAAATTAAAAGGAAATGAGCAAACAGAAAAAAATTAAAATTCTATTTTATACCCAAACTCACATTAACTTATACTGTTTAATTCGTAATTTTCACACCATTGCGGGCTTAGCTTATTTCCCCCTCCGCCCTGAGGCACGAAGCAATCTATTAAATTCTACAATTCAGCTTTACTAGATTTTACCACCAGATCGCTTCACTTCATTCGTGATTACACTGGTCTCGTTATTTTGACTTTTCAAGATTTAAGCTGTTGGTATTTATACCCAAAACCATACCAAAACTGACAAATTCCTGTATCCAAAACTCCTATCTTTGGGGTGTCAGTTAGTACGTCTATTTTCACAGAAAATGTGTTGCGGGAGCTGTGGCGAATGAGCGATAGCGAATGTGGGAGGAACGACCAGACCAAGTGTAGCGTAGCAAAACAGAAGTGTAGCTGATGTGTATTTCTGTAAGAAATTGGTTGACCAAAGCGATGTGTATTTTCTTCCTAGAATTTGTGTTGAGCCGAAGGCGATGGGGGAATTTCTTTGGATTTTTATTGGTTTATCTGTCAGAATTGATGTGGATTTGGGTATGAAAAATAATTTTGGACTATGGTTTTAATTTTCTAAAATTTTTGGCAAAGAAAAAAATCCGATTGCTCGGAAAAATTTCTAAACTATTTAAACTAGTATGTTTCAACTAATAAAAAGTTATTTCAAAGTGACAGTTGCTCCAGCTCCAGACAAAAGGTCTTTGAACTTGTTAGCATCTTCTTTGCCAACTTTTTGAGCTACTACAAATTCTCCAGCTTCCACCATAGCTTTGGCTTCACCTAATCCTTTGTTAGTAATTTCTTTGACAGCTTTGATCACTGCGATTTTTTTGTCAGCAGGAGTTGAGTTGACAATTACGTCAAATTCAGTTTGTTCGGCAGCAGCAGGAGCAGCGTCGCCAGCAGGAGCGGCAGCCACGGCTACAGGAGCGGCAGCAGATACACCAAAAGTTTCTTCAATAGCTTTGACAAGGTCAGCGGCTTCTAGAAGAGTAAGATTTTTGAGTTCGTCGATAATGGTTTGGACTTTAGACATAAGCAATACCAGAATTGGAATAAATAAAACAAAATCTGTCAAGTCTTTTTCTAAAAACGGCTAAATCTTGCTAAAAATCGTCAAAAAAGTAGTCTTCAAATGACCAAGAATTATTGGAACTTTAGTTGGAAAAGTTTCTTTATTTTCTGTTTTGGCAGGAGTGTTTGACAGGTTTTGATTGAAGGTGGGTGTAAAATGACAACGAGACAAGCCTGGAAACTCAACCAAAAATTTGTCCAGCTAAAAGCTGAATCATGATTAACTTGGTGATAATTTTCCATTATGGACAAAGTAAAAACCAGTTATAGCTAAAATTTCCAGAATAACTAGATTTATCTTAAAAAGAAATTACATCAAAAATTTTATTTTTCTGTGTTAGCTTCTTCACCGTTATTACCTTGTTTCTCTCTCAAAAATTCTTCAAATTCTTCATTGGTTGTAATTTTACCTGTTTTAATTTTGGCAATAATTAAAGGATTCTCTGTAATAGTTTTCAAGTGTGGCTCAACTAATCGCATTCTGGCTTTGACAAGCATCTTATAAGCATCATTATTATTAGCAAAATATGTAGGATTACCTGCAGTTTTTTCAACAATCTGTTCTAAGTTACCTTGTACATATTCAAAAGCCCATTTAATTTCTTCTTCTAAAATTCTAAGTATTTCTTGCATTTCTGGAGTTAAACTAGTTTCTATGCGGGGGGGTAAATTGTTTGACTGTTTGTAGTCCACTTTCTAAGTTTATATTGTTGTTGTCTGCCATATTATTTGATAATAAATTGTGTAAAAAAATTAGCCAGTTAAAAAAAGTTTCAGCTAATATGATTATTCTAGCACATTTTTTTTGTTTTTACAAGGGATTTTCTACTCATATCAGGCAGATTTATTTTTTTTGAGAAAAGTGCGAATTTGCTTGTTTGCTTGAGTTGTAACTACCCACTGAAGCCACTTGTCATTTGGTTTTTGCCTTTTGTCCGTGAGTATTTTGACCACATCGCCATTTTTTAGTTTGGAGCTAAGTTTGACCATTTCGCCGTTGACTGTAGCCATACTCGCCTGCTCGCCAACTTTATTGTGAATTTTGTAAGCAAAATCTAACGCTGTCGCCCCAATTGGTAAATCAATCGCGTCGTTTTTTGGCGTCATCACAAAAATTCGATCTTGAAATAAATCCAACTTTACATGACTCAAATATTCTTCTTCTGACCAATTTTCTTGTCCAAGCTCGATCAATTCACTGAGCCATTTGTAAGTTTCTGGCGTCACGATATTTTCCAATTGCTCTTTTTTGCTGGTAGTTTTGCCTTTTTGTTCCTTGTATGCCCAGTGAGACGCGACTCCGTATTCCGCAAAATCGTTCATTTGACTGGTTCTAATCTGGATTTCAAAAATCAAGTCATTTTCCACATCTTTGACCGTCGTGTGGAGACTTTGGTAACCGTTGACTTTGGGTCTTGTAATATAATCCTTGATACGGTTTGGCACAGGTTCAAAATACTGGTGTAATTTGGCTAAAATCTCGTAACAATTTTCCACACTGTCAGTAATGACTCGCAAGGCAACCAGATCGTTAATTTGGTCAATTTCGTAATTTTTGTCTTGAGTTTTACGATAAATTGAAAAGTATTTTTTGGCTCTGCCTAGAATTTGGAGATATTTCAAACCGCTTTCTGTGAGGATTTTTTCAGTTTTTTTGGTAATTTTGGCCAGAATTTTTTGGCGTTTTTCAATAATCAAATCGGAATCAGTGACAAATTTTTTGTAAATATCAGGATAAAGATACGGAAAACAAGCATCTTCAATAGCTCCGCGAAAATAAGCCATACCCAACCTTTCGGCAATCGGAGCGTAAATTTCCAGGCTTTCCATCGCAATTCGCCTTTGCTTTTCTTCTTTGACGAATTTGAGAGTTTGTAAATTGTGCAATCTGTCCGCCAATTTGATAAAAATTACCCGCAAATCTTGACTCATAGCCACAAACATCCGTCGTAAATTCTCGGCGTAGCGGTCTTGCCCTTGGTATTTGACTTGACTTAATTTGGTCACTCCTTCCACCAAAAAAGCAATTTCAGCCCCAAAATCTTTTTGAATTTCTTTGAGAGTTACATTGGTGTCTTCTGGCACATCGTGTAGTAAACAAGCTGCCAAAGTATCTTTATCAAGTCCAAAATCAGTCAAAGTCAAACTTGCCATCACTGGATGGATAATATAAAATTCACCACTTTTTCGTCGAATTTGCCCGTGTGCCAAAACCATTTGAACAAAAGCCATTTCTACCAATTTTTGATCATTTTTGGGTAGGTATTGAATTTTTGAGTAAAGCATTTGCCAAAGTTGACCACTAGCAATTTCCAAATTTTCCTGATTAATATGAGAAGTTGACATACAGCTGGCATAATTATATTTTTAAATTCATTTTTTTTATCATTACAAATCCTTGAAATTCCGCAAATTACAACTTACGGCCAGTATAATATTCTTTACTCTTTTTGGCAATAGATTTTTGGGGAAATTCTAGTTAAATCTAAGATATGTTCTTGACCAAGATGGCAAAAAATTTAGGAAATAATTTATTATAAAGCTCAATTTTCAAAAAACTCAAAACCTCTCAAAACTTTTTCAAAAAATTCCCACAATTCAAAAAATTATACAATTCTGATTTAACAAAATATCAAATTCAAAGTTATTTTTTTTGGTTGATTAGTCTTTTTTTTCGTTAATTTTGACGTTGATAACGTTTTCATTTTTGTTTTCATTTTTTTCTACTATTATGGAATAATCACAGATAATTGCGACCACAAGTGCCATATTAACCAAAATGGAACCAGAAGTGCGTCCCAACAAAATTGTCAACAAAATCGTCACCACGCCAACTACCAGCGGAACTCTGAAAAACACTTTCCCATTTTTATCCACCACCGAGATGAATTTGGTATTGCTGCTTTTGAAAAAAGCTTTGGCTTTGGCGTATAATTCCAAACTTTTAGCTTTGATATTTTCTTGATTAATGTTCATAAGATTGGTAATAAGAGTTGAAAAATACATTTTTGAAAGGCAATAATTTTTTGATAAAATTAAAACTTAATTTATTTACGACTTGATTTGTGAATGTCAGAGATTGTGGGTTAGAACTTCAAATTTTAAGTTC
The DNA here is from genome assembly GCA_044238065.1 of Limisphaerales bacterium. Lineage (GTDB taxonomy): Bacteria > Patescibacteriota > JACMRA01 > JACMRA01 > JACMRA01 > JBIIDY01. The sequence continues at coordinate 6,059 of JBIIDY010000059.1, forward strand.
AGGTACAAGTTCTACAAGATATCACAATTTATTTTTACCAATTATTTATTGATAAATTTTAGGGCAAAAATTAGGATAAATTATAACAAAAAATGTTGTCAACTACTATAAAAACAGTTTGTCAAATAATGTCAAATAGACTGTTTCAAACTCCAAAAAATCCTTGAAAAATCAAGAAAAATGACTTTTTTATAAATTTCGGTATCTTTTTGAGAAACTAACTAAAAGCAACTTTTTTGTGAGGTATTTTTGCGAATAGTTTGTGAATTTTTTCCATTGGATCAAATTTTTTAGTTGAATTTTAGCAGTTTTCCAAAAATTACTTGACTAAAATAAGAAAAAATGTTTTTGTGTAGCTAGTCTATTTTGGCATTGTTTCGTTTCTGTTTTTAGCAGTTTTCACATTTTGGCATTTTTTGACAATCACATTCGGGGATCGTCTAGCGGTAGGACCGAGGCCTTTGAAGCCTTTAACCGGAGTTCGAATCTCTGTCCCCGAACCAAACAAATTTAAAATAAAAAATTTAAAACGAATTTTTAGATATAGAAAGTTTAGAAAAAATAGGAAAAGTACTGTGTCAAAAAGAAAACAATTTACGCCACTTCTTGAAATTAGGAATTTTTATAATCTTTAGGTTGGTTTCAACACTCTTTTCAATAGCTAATTTAACACCCAAATAATAAAGCTCCAAGTCGGGCTTATTTTTTTTGACTTGGTAAGAGTAGAACAGACAAAAAATTAATGCAAATTGGCAAAAGCAAAATGCTAAAAATATACCCAAACCAAAACCATCTTGCTATTAGTTAATTCATAATTTTCACACCGTTGCGAGCTTGCCCTCTGTCATTGCGAATGAGTGTAACGAATGGGTGACCAAAGGGAACAGAGGCTAACGAAGCAATCTTCTGGATCATTACGAATTAGGTAACGATTGGGTACGGCAAGGAAGTGAATATGGAAGGAACGACCAGACCAAGTACAGGAGCAACGCGACTAGGTGAAAACAATGAACAGAAGCGTAGCGAAACAGACCAAAGGAAACAAAGTGTAGCGAAGCAATCTTTTCACTTCAAGTCTAGCTTTACCAGATTTTACCACAAGATCAATTCATTTTATTCGTGATGACACCCTGTAGTTTTGTTCTTTATTGGTCAAGTTAATTATTTTTCATTCGTGGCGACCCTGACTTCATTCTTTTGGTTTCTCAAGATTAAAGCTCTGATATTTACAAACTTTTTTTAAAATTGCCAAGCACAAGTTAATGTGGTTTTGGGTATATATTTTGACTGTAAGATTGTCTCACTTTGCTCTGTTTCCTTTGGTTACTCATTCATTACACTTATTCACAATGACACCTTATTCGTCGGTTTTGGTGTGAAAAAGTTTGACTTGATTACAAATTTTTATTGACAACAGTATTTGATTTGACAATTTGTCCAAAATGAAAAAATCTTGGATTAACTTGATTTAATTTTAGTTTTTAAAAATATGATTCCTTGGCAACAAATTAAAGACCAAACTGACATCGTCGCCCTGATCGGCGAGTACTTGCAAGTTTCTCCCAAAAGTTCTAATTTTGTGGCACTTTGTCCTTTTCACGACGATAAAAACCCTAGTCTGACCATCAATTCCGAAAAAAAAATTTGGCATTGTTTTGGTTGTGGAGCGGGCGGTGATTGCTTTGGATTTTTGGCACAGATAGAAAACATCACCAAACCAGAAGCAGCTCTCAAACTGGCGGAAAAACTTCATCTCAAAATTCCCAAAAACACTTTCCAAAATAGCCTTGGCAAAAATTCGCACAGTAGTTTCTCAAAAACAACCCAAAATGAACAGAAATTAATCACCAGCGAGTCAGAAAATTCAAATTTTATCAATGAAAACCAAGAAAATAATAAACCCAAAACCTTGTCAAAATTTCAAAAAGGATTGCAATATCTGGATCTTGCCAAAAGATTTTATCACCAAAATTTATTAAAAATACTAGGCGAACCAAATCATCCCGTAGCTATTTATTGCCAAAAAAGAGGTTTGACAAGGGAAATAATTCAAGATTTTCAGCTGGGTTGGAGTGGAGACAGCTCTGATTTTCTCAAAATTTGCCAGACTTACAAACTAGATTTAGATTTGGCTCTGGAAACTGGCATTCTTAAAAAGGTTGAAAAAAATAGTTGACAAAAAATAAAAAATTAGTATTTATATTGTTGATGCTACTGTGTCATTTTCAGTAGTTAGTTTTTAGCTGAAAAATGCTTAATTCTTAAAATTCAAAATAAAAAAGGCGGTATCATCTATCGGTTAGGATTCAGGATTTTCATTCCTGCCAGCGGGGTTCGACTCCCCGTATCGCTACCAAAAACTTAAAATAAACTTAAATTAAATTTTTCAATCTGATTAGAGAAGGGAAAGAAAAGAAAATTGTAAAACAACAGAGTTTTTAAGAATTAAGAAAATACTAAAAAGCTAATTACCCTCTATTTTACGGGGGTTTTATTTTGGTTAAAATTTGTGATTTTAAATTTTGTATGGTTCTTGGAGATCGAGAAAGGATTGATTTTGTATTAACTGGATAAATATTCTTAATATAATTTTTAAAAATCTCAATTTGTTCATTTGTTAATTTGATTTTTTTTTAATTTGTTTATCTGTTGATTCAGTTTTATATTTTGCAACGGGAAGAGATCCGCTCATATATACAGTAACATACATCCTGCCATTTTCTACTGTTTGCTCTATTAATTCACCAACTGGAAATTTATAACTACTACCATCTTTAGACAAAACTTTTATACAAATATCTTTATTACATGCAGCTCCGTGATTATTTTCCACTAGAATTTAAAATTCGTAATCTTCTTGTGCGAATAATTTTTTATTTAATCTTTCAGCAACAATCTCGGATACTATAATCCTCAGTAATCCTGTTTTATCCAGCTTTGCCAGAGCTATTTTTTCTGCTAATTTAAGTTGTTTTTCTCTTTCAGCTTCTGTCAAATGTCCACCTCTTTCTTTAAGACCATGTGCTACTACTCCACAGTCTAATTTTTCGGGCATAAATAAAAATTATTAAGCATAAAAATAAATTGTATAAAAAATTAACTAGTTACCCCGAACCACTGAAACTCAACTTTGTGTTGATATTAAGCCAAGAAATGGAAATAAAGAGTTAAAAAATAAACCTAAACTAACCTTGCTTTTAGTTACGA
>JBIIDY010000133.1:0-4297 GCA_044238065.1 Limisphaerales bacterium
CCAACAACCATTAAATTGTCGTAATAATCTAAATTCTAGCCCCAAACCAAACTGCCAAAAAGCTAGCGAAAATTCCAAATTTTGCCAAATTTTCACACTTATTTTGTGAGTATATTACCCTTAATTGTAGCATATTTACAATCTTTTCACCAAGTTTCGATGGTTGAGGGTAGTTAAAAAAAATTCTAGCTAATGAGCTAAGTTTAACATAAGTTTTTTCTTTTAGCAAGTGGATTTTGGCAATAATTTGGTGACGAAATTAGATTTTGACTAAAGTATTTCTTTACTGATTTACGATTTTTTTTTACGATTTTTGTTCTTGCTTGATAATTTTGATTTGACATTTTTGGAGAATTTTACTTGTTTGAATTATGACGATTATGAATGTAAATCTTAGTAACCAAGACGACCTTATTTGGTCTAAAAACTGCTTTCCCAACAAAACCGATCCTGATGAAGATTTGGTGCTTTTGGTGAGGCAAGATATTTCTGTTTTGATTTTATATTGTTTCAAATTTTTTATCGTTTTTATCGTTTTTTTGGTTGTGCAGATTATCTTGAGCGGCTTGACTCAACCCCTAATTTCAGCGATTTTTGACACTGTCTTTTTTTCGGTGAACTGCCTGATGATACTATTTTTTGCCGTTTTTTTTCACGATTATTATCTGTCTTTACAGATTGTTACCAGCCGTCGCATTATTGACATTGACCAAAAAGGGCTTTTTAACCGCCAAATTGACCAGATGCCGATTATCAACATTCAAGATGTAGCTTTCAAGCAAAGTGGGATATTTTCGGTGCTTTTTGATTTTGGAAATGTAATTGTACAAAGCTCGGCAAACACTTTGGAAAACGCAGGGGGCAAAAAAGTTGACGAAAAGTTAGATGCTGGGTTTGTCTTTAATAACGCCCCAAGCCCCAGTGAGATTACCGCTATTATTAGCGATCTTTACCACGCTGAAAAAGAAAAAATTAAAATTGACACAGCCAAAACCAACGCCGAGTATATTCGCCAAGCCCTTTCTCAAAACCAACTGAACCCTTTTCCTGGTAAATTATAAGCTTTTTATACACAAAACCACATTAACTTGCACTTGGTAATTTGAAAAAAGTTTGTAAATATCAATGGTTTCAATTTTAAAAAACCAAAATAATGAAGTCAGGGTCATCACGAATGAAACATAATTAACTTAACCAGTAAATAACAAAACTACAGGTTGTCATCACGAACGGAATGAACTGATCTATGGTAAATCTAGTAAAGTTAGGTATGGAGTTTAATAGATTGCTTCGTTAGTCTCTGTTCCCTTTGGGTCTGTTCGCTACGCTTTGTTCAGTGTATTCACCTAGCCGCTTTACTTCTGCACTTGGTCTCTTTGTTCCCGCACCCATACACTCATTCGGGGTAACAAACAAGCCGAAAAAAACCGACATTTCAGACTTTGGAGCAAAAAAATTTTCTAAATGGTTGAGTTTTGGTTTTACAATTTGCTAAAACTAATCAATGACTTCGGTGATATTCTCAAATAAATGTGTTAAAATAGCGTGAATTAAAGAAACATTTTTATTGTCCACATAACCTTGGGCAATTTTTAGATATTTAGATATTAAGATACTGACAACGGTTTTCTCTTTTACTTCCAGGTTTTCTTTGGAATTTTCGGGTAATGTTTCGGTTGAGTTTTCCTCATCTTTTTTGGTCTGATCTTTGATTTTTAAAATAGTTTCCAAGCCCAAGTTTTTGATCTCCAAATAGGCACAAATCAAAACAGCTTTGGTCGTAATTAAGGTCTTTTCCCAGTTGGTTGTGAACTTTGAGAGGTCGTTTATTATTTCAAGTTGGTTTTGTTGCCAAAAATTTATTTGCTCCAAAATTGCGTTTTTATCAAGAGGTAAAACATCTTCTTCCACCAAATTCTCTAAATCAAAATCAATTTCTAAACTGCCATCTTTGGGCAAACCAGATTCCAACCAGAAAAGTTGATTATAGATATTGAGAAAAAGTACCGAGCAAAAAAATTTATCCCACACAAGACAAGAGTTAAAAGCAAAAAATTAAACTATTTACGTTTCAAAAAAATAATTCCAAAAAGGAAACTGACTAAACATAAACACAGCTAAAATCAACTTTGATTAAAAAATAAACAGTTGGTTTAGAATTTAGGTTTTTATAAATTACAGCCAGTTTTACTTGCTCTGGTAAAAAACTCTTAAATGAAAAAACATCAAGTCAAGAGGGAAAAGCTTAATCAAATGTAACAAACTACGATTATCTAAATTTTCCAAAATTAAACAAGTTTAGCGATGATTTTGCGACCTTTATAAAATCCACAAGTGTTACAAACTGTATGTGAAAAAGTCTTGGCGTTACAGTTGGAACAAGTTGCTAGTTGTAGAGGTGTTATTTTGCCGTGTTTTTGGCTGCGGCGGTTGCCTTGTCGTCTTTTGGTGAGTTGTTTTTTTGGAACTGCCATATTATTAGATTATATTTAGAGAGATTAAAAAAGTTTTTGAAATGAGATTTGAAAATAAAATTGTTGTTATTGTTGTCAAAATAGCTTGTTTACCTAAGTCTAATTATTGTGAAATTAGTCAATTAAATTTATTTTTCCTCAATTTTAGCAAAGAAAAGGCTTGCTAGTTGTAAAAAAGCAACTCCAAAAATTGTCAAAATAAGACCGCTATTATTAGTAAAATTTAGCAATTGTGGTAAAAAAGTCAAAACTATCGCTGACAAAAAAGTAACCAAAATTACAACCTTAACTGGTAAAAATTCAGTTTTTGGGAAAGGGACAGATTTTGAGCTTGCTTGCACAAAAAATAAAGCTAAACCAAATAAAGACAAAACCAAATTACCAGACAGATTTCCAGATAATAAATAAGGAATTCCAACAATTACCGCACACAAAAAGTAGTTAAGATAGATAAAATACTTGTAAGGTAAAAAATTCATATTAGGTAAAAGGCGTGTTTAGAAAAATTTTATACTTGGATAATTTTAGGCTGATTTTGCCATTTTCTTGATTCTCACTGATTTAATCGGATCTTTGATATTTTTAAGGTATCTTAGGTTTGCTTTGCGAGCTCTTTGGTTTTGGATAACTTCAAGTTTGGCGATGTTTGGGGTGTGAAGGGCAAAAACACGAGTAACTTTGACGGCTCCAGCTCCAACTTTGAGGACGGTAAAGCTCGCATCTATGCTATTTCCAGCGTGTCTGTTGATAACGATTCCGGTGAAAATTTGGATTCTTTCCTTGTTGCCTTCTTTGATTTTGTAGTGAACAGAAACCACCGCACCTACACGAAATTCAGGTAAATCCGTGCGAAGCTGTGCTTTGACAATAGAGCTTGTGTGTAAAAGTAAATTGGACATAAGGGTAAAACTGTTGATAAAAACATCAAAAAGTAAAATTCAAATTTTGTCAACTCAAAAATTAAGCAAAGATTTAATTTAAATTATCAAATAGGATCCGCATGAATTTGCGAGCGAGAATAACAAGAAAAATTAAAACTTGGGTTTTGTATCAAGTTCATCATCACAACAGCCCAACCTCTCTTGTCTTGTTGATCTTTGCCTCATCAAACTTCACATTATCAAACTCGGTATTTGGTTTGCCTTTTTCGTTGAGTTCTTTGACGATTATTGTTCTCGCAAATTTGAGCTTGTTATCCAAAACTGGACTATATCGGCACTGCAATAATTTGTAGCCACTATTGAATACGCCGTTTTTTATTGGATTGACAGAAATAGCAAATGGCTTGTAATAATCACTCGGAACAAAAACATCTACCACAAGCAGGTCTTTTTCGTCAAAGTACTGTTTTGGAATTTCATCTAGTGGCATTATTTTGTCTGTTTTATGGCTTTGAGGTATATTGGTATAAACATAAGTTTTTGCTCTTTTTCTTTTGAAAGTTGGGGTTAAAAACTCATTGAATTCAAACGGAATAACAAACATTTTTTTACTTTTCCACAGTTCTTCAGTCCATTTATACCGAACGGCAACACCATTTCCAAAGCAAATAACATCTTTGTCAGTAGAAAGCATACATTTATAAAAATGTTCAAATTTGGAAAACGGCGGGTTGGTAATAATTACATCCGCTTCATTATTGGCGATATTCATACACTCTTTGTCGGAATACGAACCATGAAAAGTTGATTTGCTACCCACGGGCGGTATCCGTAGCATTTTTTTACCATCGTATTTAACAATAAACCCATCGTATTCGTTCCATTGATTACTAAAAAGAGAACCAGAAAAGTCCAGTTTGGAGCCGTCAAAACGAGTGGCGA
>JBIIDY010000139.1:0-3805 GCA_044238065.1 Limisphaerales bacterium
ACCAATATTCTCAAAATAATATTTCCAAAGTTCTTTTCCAGCTTCAAAAACTGCCTGGGCTTCTGGTGAAAATTGTAGAGGTTCGGTTGGAATAAAACTTTCTTGAGTGGAGGTGAAAAGTTCGTTGTGTAGCGGAATACTTGCCATTCCATCGTTGCTTTCTTGGAACCGCAAGGGTTCTTCTACATTTGGAAACGTGGTATTTGATGGAAACACGGTGGTTTCCCCTGCACCCAATTTCCCACCAATAAAATCGGTCATAAAATGGCTTTCAAACCTTTCTGGGGCATTTACTTCGTTTTCGGTGAAAGGTATCCAATTATTTACTCCTTGTTTTGACGAAATGCGGTTTTTTCCATTAAATAAAGCAAAAGCTAAACAATCATTCTGAAATTCTGTGTCGGTTTTCCAACCATCATTAGGGTACAAAAATTGATCGTTGTGATTGATCCAAGTATGTTCAAACGCTTTACGAGCAGAAAAGTAAATACCGGCTATAAGCAAATTACTTTTATCAATTCCAAAAAATATGCCGTGTCTTGTTCCTTTTTTGTCTAACAAACAAACTGTTTTATTGTTCTGAAAATCTGGAGAGTCTCCCATTAAAAATCCAATATTTGAGTCGTTATTTTTTTGTTTAAAATGAGATAGCCAATCGTTAATTCTACCTTTAGTTTCATCGTATGAATAAAAGCTTTTCTGTCCTGTAAATTCTCCTTTTTTCTCAAAAATATCTGTTTTAATTTCACTAAAAATTTCTTTTTTATCTGTATTCCAAATTTTGAATCCAATCGGAAATTTACCCTTAACATTATCAAAAGTATCAGCTGGCATTATAAAAATACTTTCAAGTTTCGCCTGAAAATTATTCCTAAAAACTTTAGAATTTCCACCGCTTAAAATTTTTAAAGTAGAAAATTCACCGATAACGCAGCCCTTTATTTCAAAATAAATACGAGCTAAGAATTGAGCAAAAAGTTCATTGCTAGCCTTTCCAAGCTTCTCTTTATAATTTAAATAGGTTTTATTTTCGGTTGCAACTTTGTTTTTGAAACCTCTGCCAACTCCTCCTCCAGCTTCCGCATACGGTGGATTGATATAAATTACCAGTTTCTTCCGCTTTTCTGGATCTTGTAAAATCTTTCGCAGGCTTTCTGGGACTTTCGGGTCGTCAAAACTGTCGTTGAGAAAATCAAACTGAAATACATGGTTTTCTAGCAAATTTGCTCCGTGTCCGCTGATAGAATTTTGATTCATGGTTTGGATTCGCTCCCGCATTACATCCACATCTTGCCGATCCAGACTGCTGGCATAAATGTTGTATTTGTTAGTGAGTCCAGTGAGCAGATTCCCAGTTCCAGCCGCACAGTCCCAAATGTAATATTCATCCTGCCAGTTTTCCCCCAAGACCGCCGTGAGGTATTCTTGGCTTTTTTCTACCCAAATCTGCGGAGTAAAAAACGAACCCTTTCGCTCCCTGACGTCTTGCGGCACCAATAGATCTCGCCTTTCCACGATATAATCCCAATATTCGCTTTTTGGCGGTCTAAGGTAACGGTTCCAAAACTGGTTGTGAGCCTTTTGATTGTCATAAAAATTAGTCCTTCTGGAGCTAAACATTCCCATATCGTCCAGTTTTTTGTCCAATTCGTAGTAGTCGCCTTTGAGCAAAACATACAACTTTTCTTTGAGAGTTTGGTTTTCGCTAGAGAGCAGATCAGCCAGATAAAAATCGCCGTCAATAATGTTGGATTTTTTGGCAACTTCCCAATTTAGAATCAGGCTAGGCTTTACAGTTTGTAGCCATTTGTTGTAAATGGAGATGAAATTGTTTTTGTCCACTTGGATTTGAGTGGTTTCAGTTTTGCCAAGCACGAAGTTTATTTTGATAAATTCTTTGAGTTCTTGGTGGTCGGTCTCGTAGGTGAAAATGAGGGCATTGTGGAACATACCTCCGTCAACTTCGTTGACACCTCCTTGAAAGGAGGATGGATGAGTTTTATCCCTTTCAAGGGGTCGCTTCGCAGAAGCGGGGGTATCTACAGAAGGGGAATTTTGAGATAACCCTTTTTCCACCATTTCATAAATCTGCCTAAATTCCTTGGTTTCGTAATTGCTCGGAGTAACATTCCAGTTAAAATCATTTTGATAAAAAATTTCCTGAATTTCGTTGTAGGGGATGAAAGCGATTTGAAAAGCATCAAAAGCCCCCAGATAAGCAGGAGGTAATTCTTTGTCAAAGGTTCGTGCTTTCCCGATTGTGAGAATCAGTTGAACGAAAGAAGTATAGATGTTGGATTTGCCTTTTTTGGCTTCTGCCCAGAGGAGGGAGTGGGTAAAATTCTCCTCTTTTGTAGTACCAGCTTTGGCTGGGGTGGGGTTTTTACTTTGCTTGGAATTAGAAAACACCCCGTCAACCTGCGGTTGCCACCCTTCATCACTTCGTTCAACCCATTTTTGAGAAAAATAGGCACGAGGGGAATTTCTTCCAGTCACGCAAAAGTCCACATTACCAATAATTTTGGTCGTGTCAAAGCCGTCAAAGTAGTCGCTGGCGATTTTGTTTTTTAGCTCTTCTTCTCGAATGTTTTGGTAGTTGGGCATAAAATTAGATTTTAGTCTAATCAAACGATAATGTCGTATTTGGTCAAGTGTTTTTATCCAATAAACTTCCCAAAAAAGCTTGGAGAAATAACGCAAAAACAGATTTTAGTCTAATCTTCCAGAGCCAAATTTCCCAAGACAATAATGAAAATACAAGAAAAATGAGGAAATAGGTCTATTGTTTGACAAAAATTTTCAAGTAAAAATTAGTCTAAATTGAAGTCAAGCTTGAGCTGATGATTTGGCTAAATGTAGCTTTAAAATCAATCAAAATAATTAAACGAGTAGGCTAGTAATTTTGATTTTTACAACTTTTTAATATTTTTTATGTCTTTACTTTCCAAATACGCAAGCCCTGAAAAGGCAAAAGAGTTAGCTAAATTTTTTCAAGTCAGGGTCGGTGGCTACGGTGAAGGCGATACCATTTTGGGCGTCAGTGTGCCAGATATTCGCCTAGTTGCTCATGAAAACAAACATTTGAAACTCTCGGAAATAGAAAATTTGATGACAAGTAAAATTCACGAAGAAAGGCTGTTGGCACTTTGGATTTTGGTTTATCAATTCGCCAAAGCTGATGTGGACGGGCAAAAGTTAATTTTAGATTTTTATCTTGGGCATACCGAATATATCAATAACTGGGACTTGGTGGACTCTTCGGCTCACAAAATCCTTGGAGCTTGGCTTGTTGAACACGAAGAAGATTTGGAGTTATTACAGAAACTAGCTAGTTCTAGAAACATGTGGGAGCAAAGAATTGCCATTATTGCCACTTTTCCTTTTATCAAACAAAATAAATTCGCCCCAAGTTTTGATTTAATTGAAATTTTACTGGATCATCCGCACGATTTGATGCACAAAGCCGTTGGCTGGACGCTGAGAGAAATTTGGAAGAAAAACCCCGAAATTGTAGAAAATTTTATTCAAAAAAACTACCGACAAATTCCGAGAACTACCCTGCGATACGCCATAGAAAGAATGGAAGAAACTAAGAGAAAAAGCTTTTTGGCAGGCTGGTAAAGCTGTGATTTAAGGTTTTTTCAAGTTTTCCCGTAAACTGACTGTCACAACTCAATTCTAATATCTCTACAATAGACCTCTTGCGTTAAACATTTTTTAGGTTACAAATTCCACAAATTAAATTAAATCTTTTAGCTATTTTATTCAGTCTATATCTACAAATTCCGCTAATAATTCTGAAATT
>JBIIDY010000025.1:0-13358 GCA_044238065.1 Limisphaerales bacterium
AACATAAATGGCACGAATTGAAGCAAAGGCTGAGAAGTTTTTACGATTATTCTGTTGATTTTATAGAGAATTTATGTATCCAAATTAACTGTATGAGTGTAAAGGTTTAATAGGGATTGGCTATAATATCGACAGCTTAAATCTTGAAAAACCAAAAGAATGAAGTCAGGGTCATCACGAATGAAATGAAGTGATCTTGTGGTAAGATCTGGTAAAGATGAGATGAAGTGTTAAAAGATTGCTTCGTTAGCCTCTGTTCCCTTTGGTCTGTTCGTTCCTCACTTGGTCTCTTCGTTCCCGCACCCATACACTCATTCGCAATAACAGGGGGAAACGCAATGACAAACAAGTCAGCAATGGTCTGAAAATTCCGAATTAACTGGTAGCAAGTTATTTTGGTTTTGAGTATATCAAACAAGTTTGTGAAAATAAGAGAGATGGTGAGTTTTTGAAAAGTAAATTTTTATCGGGAAATTATTTTTTGTGAGAAGTAAGAACTAAATCAAATTATGGAACTAAAAACTTTAGGAAATCTCTCTGGTTTTTTTAACTTTTTTACTAATTTTAAGATTTGGAAGTTTCAAGATTTTTTGATCAGTTTTTGATAAACTTGGTCGTAATAATTTGCCAGTTTATTTTCAATTTCAGTTGGTCTTGGATATGTGATTTGGGAGAATATTTGTTGCCAGTTGATAATGGTTTCTAGCCATTTTGAGCTGTTTTTTTGTTCTAGTATGGGAAAGAAATGTTGGACAGATTTGGCGTTAATTTCTTGGTGTGAGTCGGGAAGCGGAACCAAAAAACTCGGTTTATTGAGATATAAAAGTTCTCCGATTGAAGATAAACCTGCTCTGCAAATCACCAAATCAGCTAATTTTAAAGCCAAAGGCATCTCCTCTAAAAGACTTTCCATAAGCAAATAATCAGGTAAATTTTTCTCACATTTTCCATTTTCCATTATATTTTCTGAATGTTCATTTTTTTGAGAATTTGGGATATTTGAAGAAGTGAATGAATCTGTTGTGAAATTTTTATTTGGGTTTTCTCTTGAAATTTGATTTAAACTTTGATTGAGCTTTTTGCTCTGTAAAACTCCGCTAAGGTGAATTACCCTGAAATGTTGAGTCAAAGTGTTTAGATTTTCTTTAACCCAGTTATTGATAAAAAGGGATCCACTACCACCACCAAAAATTAACAAAATTGGTTTCAAATCTTTTTTAAACGTTAAATTAGAATTTTCTTTTCGTACATCTGCCGAATTTTCTTCTCTTACCAAATTTTTTTGAGTATTGCTTTCATGGTTGGCTGTTTCAATTATTTGTGGAGAATTTTCTTTGGTCTTTTTTAAATTGTGATCTTTTTGCTCTAAAAAAACACTTTCCAGATCTCGCTTCAAAAAATTCTGGAATTTCAAATTTTGGGCTAATTTGGTAATAATTTGGGACTTTGTAAAATTAAATTTAGCAAAATCAAGCGGGTTTGGAATGATTTGAATCTTCGGATTTTGGGGAAATGAGCTTTCAAAAACACAAGTTTGTATGTCTCCTAAACCAAAAGTTAGTCGGCTTGCAAGGCCTGGCAGCGGATCTTGCTGGTGAGTGATTATTTTTATTTTTGGAAAAATAGGTAAAAAATTATAAACTTTGGCTGAAATTAGCATGGGAATTGCCAAAAAACTCCCACTGGAAAAAATGGCAACCGGTTTGTGACACCAAATCAGGTAAAAAGATTTGACCAAACTCCATACCAAAAGTACTAGTGATAAAAAAGTTTTCCCTAAATTGACACCTAATTCTAGGATTCCCTGCCAAGTTTTTTTGATTTTAAAAGTCAAAACATCCACCTTTGCCTGTGGTAAAAAAGCAATTTTTAAGGACTCACGAACGGCTAAATTTTCCTCAAAGCCACCACGAACACCGATTATTATCTCTTCAAAGTTACCTAAATCCCTATTTTCCCCTTCAAAACTTTCTCCATTTCTCCCATTTTCCAAATCAGTTTCTTGTAAATCACTTTTTTGAGAATTTTGTCCTGAACTTTCCAAATTATTCTTTTTCTCGTTTTTTTCTGAATCTCTATTTTCAACAATTCCTCCACTGACCGCGAGTTTATTTTCTTTTTGAAAACTATTAAAATTATCAGTTGTTAATTTCTTGTTACTAATTTCTTGTTTATGGATTTTTTCAATATTTCTAAAAATAGCTAAAAGTGGAATAATTGGCCCACCTGTTCGTCCAGCCAAAAGAAATATTTTCCTTGTTTTCATATTTCTTGATTTTTCGCAATTATTTTAAATTTGTTTTGTAAATTTGTTTTCTAATTCAGTTATAAAAAACATTGATGAATTGATTTTTTTATTTGGAATTTTAGTTGGTACAACCAGCAGGGATCGAACCTGCGACCTAGAGATTAGAAGGCTCTCGCTCTATCCGACTGAGCTATGGTTGCAAATACTTGGGAAAATTCTGAAAAACTCCACAAAAAAACATTAAGGTAAAAATAACTTTTTGTCAAATTAAAAACACATTTTAGCTAATTTACTTTTTTCAAAGCCAACCAATACTCTTGATAATTTCAAGACTTATTCAGCTTGTTGGTCAGTTTTATGTTGTGAATTTTCTAATACTTTGTAGATTTTTTAGCCAAGTTTTTTTGAAACTACCTTGAAATAATATTTTTCCAGTCAATTATCTAAAATCGTAAATCAAAAAACGGTGATGCGAGTTTGATAATTCTACTTTTTCGGTTGGATTTAGGCTTTCAATGGGAAAGGTAAGGCTAATAACCAAGCAGTTTTTAAACTTGCCCTCAGTATACATACTTCGCATAATTTCGCCACCAAGATAACAATAAAGCACTGAATTTGGCGTGAACTCATACTCAAAAATATCGTGCTGTAAAAGCTGAATTTTGGTTCGGGAAAAAAAATTAACCAGTCTTGCGATTTGAAAAGTTAAAAAATCTACCTCCACACCAAGAACTTTTTGCCACCTAAACTCTTTAGCTAAAAAATGAGCTGTGTGAGCCGAGCCGCAACCGATCTCTAATAATTCCAAATCTTCAGTTTCGGGGCAGTATTTTTGAATTATTTTTATTAGGTTTTCTTTGGTATTTTGATCCAAAAAGGTGGGGAAAAGCACCATTCTTCGTGGGTTAAAACTGTAATAAAACTGGTGAATTATAAGATAAGTCATTATCACCAGAATTGTCACAAAAAAGACCAAACTTAAAATTAACCAAAAAAAATTCATAACAAAGTTTTGCTTTAAAAAATAATTTAAAAATTTAAAAAAACTGAAATTTATGGTTTTTCATCCAACAAAGCATCCCTTTAACTTTGTTACTACCCTAAACTCCCCCAGAGCCTTTAGCTCACTCCCAAGGGGTAAAGAGGTGAATTGTTTTTATCAATTTTGATATAATTTTTTGTTAGTATAAAACAACAATATCAAATTATTTATAGGTAAAACATAGAAACTACTTACTAATTTCTTCAAAAAGCCTGATAAAGAATTTTTGGGCAGAAACATGGGGCGTAAAGGCATAAAGAGCGCAAGTTATGCCGTTAGTTGGAGTAATTTCTTGTCCACTAATTTGTAATTTATTGCCAACATAATAGGTACCCCCTGACAAAATTGGTCCAAAACCTGCCCCTTTTTCACATCTATTGGCAGTCAAATTGAGAAAACGAGTAGCAAAATAAGCTTGTCTAAAAAATCCTTTGTAGTATTTCCAGTACTGGTTTTCATCAAAACAACTTTCCGCTTTGTTTGAAGTTTCCATACAATAGTAGCCAGCTGCTCGATCAATCAAAAATTTTGCTTCGTCTGTTTGTGGATCAAGCTTAGCATTTTTACCATAAACTAGTCCAGACTCTTTTTGGATTAAAGCTATTAAGAAAGCAGGATTAATTGGTTTTTGAGAGTTGTCCAGACAGACTTTGGAGCTGGTTAGACTACAACCATTAGCCAAATTGGTCACGGAAAGATCCCAAATTAACTGACTTGCTAACATTTTTCCGTTTCTGCGTGCCAAAATATCACCAGTTTGGAGACTGGGATCTATATCTCTAATTTTTAACAGTGGATCGTCTTGTTCAAGAACTGTATCTACAACAAGGTTAGCTAAAAGGCTGTTATTTTGTTCAAAATAGGCTTGGATTTTTTCGGGAGAGTTGAATTTTTCGGGAATTTTGTAATAATCTTCGTTGCTGATGATGGTGTTGAGAGGTGCTTCTGCTGGTGCGGAACTACTTTGAGAACTGCTGGATTGACTTACACCGCCATTAAATTCACCGATAACTCCGTAAGCTTGGGCAAAAGTAGCAACTGAATTTGCGGAAATTGCACCAAATAACAGAGTAGAAATTGTTAAAGATCGGAATTTTTGGGATAATTTGAAATTAGATTTAGTCAAAGTTTTGGATTTAATTTTGGTCAAAAAAGATGAATCTGAAAATTTATGGGACATAAAAAGTTGTTAAAATCAGTAAAAACCAAGTGTAACCAGTTTTTAAAAATTTGTAAATAGAAAATAAATATAGAAAATAAAAACAAGTTAATTGATAAAAAAAATAAGTGTTTATGTCAAGTTTTGGATAACTTTTAGCTAAATTAAGGCAAGTTACCACATTTTGCCAGATTAATTATTCACAAGGAATAAAATTCCAAACAGCTAAACATTTAAGAAAAAATTCTCTGGTTTTTAGAAAATTTATCAAACAAATAATTGACAATTTTATAAATGTGATTTTGATTTTTATGCAAATTACTTGCGACCTTTTCAAATTAATAGTAATTAAAAATAACAAATGAAAGACAAACTTAGTACCGAAATTCTTCAAAAACTAGAATCCCAAAAAATGATAAACGGTTGGGTTTTTAGATTGCAAAATTGGCTTTTAGTGGCTCTGGTTATAGTCTTTGTCTTTTTGGCAAGTTTTTTGTGGGCGAGTTTTTTGGTGGATTTTAGGGAGATACAGGAAATTTACAATTCAGGGAATTTATTTCGGGATTTTTGGCTCAATATCTGGCAAAATAGCTTTTTGGAATTGGTGTTCTTGGCTTTGTTGGTTAGTTTATTTATTTATTGGATTTATAGACGGACGGATTGGCTCTTGGTTCGTTACAAAAATTGGCTACTTTTTGGTGTTTTGTTAACAGTTTTTTTGGTTGGAAGTCTCGCGAGCTTGGCAGAAAAAAAGCACTTTGAAAGTGTTCAGCAAAATTTGGAAAAGGTTAATTACCGTGGCAAAAGAAGAGAAAATTTGGCAAAAGTGATGAAAAACTTGGCAATTTTTAGAGGCAAAATCAAAGAAATTAGCTCAGATGATTTTCAAGATAAGTTTTTTATTAAGGTAGAAAACCCAGAGAGTGCGGAAGTTTTTTGGTGGAATGGCGAATTTAGTCCAGATCTCAACGAGCAAAAACCAGAAGAAAGAGCGAGAAATATAATTTTGTCAAGAAATAGATTTTCTCAAAATGTAGATCAAAATATCAATAATATGGAAAGAAATATTGCCAAAAATTGGGGCAAAAAATTACAAAAACCAGAGTTATTCATTGGGCAAAGGGTTTTGATAAACTACCAAAAAATCAACGAAAACGGTCAAGAAAAATTAGTAATTATTCAAATTAGACCTTTTTAGTTCCTTGCTTTTACTAGATTTCATTGCTATGAGAAAATAACCTTGAAATTATTCTTGGAAACAAATTGGCAAAAAAATAGTCAAAAAGTAATCTTGTGATATTAATTGTAATGTATCTTTCAGAGGAGAGGAATTTTTAACACTAATCAATTAGCAAGCTCCAAGTTTTAAGTAATTTCAAGAGATTTTTACTTTCATAATTTAGGTGTGAATTTATAATCTGTAATAAAAACTGGACAAAAAGCAAAGTTTTGTTATCAATTTTTGTAAGTGATTTTTTTGATTATTTCAAATTTATTTTATGCAAACTTTAGCAAATTTTTTAGGTGATGATTTATGGCAATTAGTTGCCGCCGATGTAGTTTTTTTGGCAAAAATGGAAACCCTTTGGAAAAGTCTAGACTGGGAAAATCCAGAACTTTTGGATCAGCAAATTAGTGAAATTCAAAGTCTAGTTGCCAGCCAAATTGTGCCAGTAGAACAAAAACTTGCCAAAAAGAAAAGTGATGAAGCTCTAAAATCAGCCAAAATTGAGAATGAGAAAAATCCTGACGAAAAGGAATTATCGGTGGAAGATTTACAAAATTTGAATTTACGGCCAATTTTAATCAAAGGTACCAAAATCAGTACTGTGGAAAGTAAAACTAAAGCAATTGAAATTCAACTGGCGATCACCGAAGACCCTGTTTTTAGTGTAATCAGCAAAAATCAAAAAACCGAAAAAATTAGCCCAAAACCTCCATTTATCACCTCCAGTCTCCAGCAAGCTGCCAGCAACCTGCTTGGTATGAATCCCAAAATTACTATGCAACTTGCCCAAAAACTCTATGAAGGTTTAGAAATTAACGGAAAAATGACCGGGTTAATTACCTATATGAGAACGGACAGCTTTGCTTTGAGTAGCGACTCTATTGATAAATGTCGTCATTTTTTGAACCAAAATTACCCTCAATTTTTGCCAGGCAAGCCTAATTTTTATAAGTCCAAGAAATCAGCCCAAGAAGCTCACGAAGCCATTAGACCAACCAACCCGCTACTTGACCCAAACTCTATCAAAAGTCAACTTGAACCAAGATTATGGCGTCTTTATCAGCTAATTTGGCGACAGACCATATCTTCTCAAATGACGGATCAGATTCGTGAAAGGGTTAGTTTTGAGCTGGAAAATTCCCAAAAAACTCGCTTTGCTGGTAGCACGTCCTGGACAACCAGTTTGGGCTGGAAAGTTTTGCAGGAAAAAGAGGAAAAATCTAGTGAGTAAAATAAAGATTAGATGTGATTTCTTCTTTTCTAGCTGTAGAGGAACTTTTACAGTTCCGTTTTTACTATTTTTTTGAATTTTAATTCCCCCTCTTGTATATTTTCTCTCAAGAAAATGTGTTGAGTGTAGCGATGAAGGGTGGCAACCGCAGGTTGACGGGGTGTTTCCTACAAACCCACACTTTCATTCTTTTTCAAGCCAATTTTGAACACCAGTTTGGCAAGGAAATGGAGAACCAAACACCAAATAATTCCACCGAGAAAAACCCACAAAGTTTGAACTGAACTGTATTTCCCGAGATAAATCTGCATTGGGTGGTGAAGTAGCCAAGCAAAAGGTTGAAAATTTAGAATTGGAAAATAGATTGTAATTAGACCTAATGGAACATAACCACCTCGTAAAAAGTCAAAAAATAATTCTTTAAAATTCCTCAAACCTTCAGTTTCAGTGAGCCAAAAAGCAAAACTGCCAATAATTAAATTAAAATTAAAAGCAATTAAATAAGCCATTGGTATTGATAAAATCACAAAAAATAAGTTAGTCAAATCAAAGTTGATTTTGAGATAAGGGAAAACTAAGATGGCTGATAATAGAAAAATTGTAGTCGTTATAATTAAATTACCAAGAGTTTTACCTATAAATTCAAACAAGTAATTTTTAAAAAATGGCGTTGGCAGCAGTAATTTTGACACCAATCTTCCTTCTTTGATTAGCTCAGAGAGATCGCTGGCCACCCAAGCATTGATAAATTGAGAATACAAATTGCCAAAAAATAAGTAAGTGGTTATTTCGCTAAAATCAACTTGACTACCATTTAGCTTATTAATATACCAAACCAAAATCGTAAACCAAAAATTAAAAAGCCCGAACAAAGACCAAAAGGCTGTATTTCCACGATAAGCAGTCATTGTTTTAAAATAGTAAGTAATAATATACCACCATTTGTAATTTCTTCCCAATAGTTTTTCCATCAAGGTTGGTTTGTATTTTCTTGGTGCGGACATAATTTAGCAATGTTTTTAGCTATGTATTGGGAAATTTTTCGTAGAGGAACTTTTACAGTTCCATTTTGTTAGAATTTTTTGAAAGCTGAAAATAAGGCTTAAACTGTTTCAATGGCTAATAATTTGGCAGAAGTTTTCGCAAGTATTTCAAATTGATCAAGACTTGTAATTTCTAAAGCATCTCTTTTGGCCAAAACAATGTTTTCCACTACGATTTCCCCATCAATTACCATCAAATACACACCAGCTTTGGGGTTGTTTAGCTTATAAATCAGCTTTTTGTCCGCTTCTAAATCAGCTAAACTAAAATAGCTTTCTTGATAAATTTTCAAGGGTTTATTATTTCCTTCATAATTTTCTGGGTTTGGTGAGACTATTATTTGCCATTGATTTTGCCTTTTTTGTGGGTCAAAAGTAGCTTGATCGTAGCGAGGTTTTAGCCCGTTTTGATTTGGAATTATCCAGATTTGAAAAAGTTCCAGATTTTCATTTTGCGAAGCGTTGTATTCCGAATGTGAGATGCCCGTGCCTGCCGACATAATTTGAATTTCACCAGTTTTGATAATGCCGTCAGTGCCTGTGGAATCACAATGTGCGATAGAGCCTGTGAGCGGAATGGTTACAATTTCCATATTTTGGTGACTGTGCGTAGGAAAACCGCTAGCAGGTGCGACAATGTCGTTGTTCAAAACCCTCAAAGCACCAAAACCCATTTTTTCGGGATTATACCAGCTCGCAAAACTAAAGGAATAATTAGCTTGAAGCCAGCCGTAATCAGCAAAACCACGTTCACTGGCAGGAATTTTTACAATTGACATAACTTTTTTTTGGATAGAATTGGTTTAAATTGGGATAGAATTTCTACCAAAAACCAAGAAAGAAAAATCCAAAAATGTCAAAAAACCCCAAATGTGGGGTGGGGGAATTAATGGTAAGTAAAAAGTACTAACTAGTTTGCCTTTCAAAGCCGTGTTCTAAAAACAGATCAAGCACTTTTTCAAAATCAATATCCACTTCTGTTAGCAAAGGATCAGCTTTAGCAGAAAAAGAAATTGGTATATCTGTAAAACTTTTGCTACTACCTGCTAAATAAAGTCCATAAGTACCATTATATTTCTTAATACAATACAGCTGCTCTCTGTTACCACCAAGTTCAAAGAATAAAGAACTGTTATCTTTTGTGTTTGTTTCAACAATAGTAAAAGGGGAATCTTTTTTAAATTCATAGTTGTCTGCTTTTAATAATTCCAAAATTTCAATAAATTTATTGTATTTAGCTACAAATTCAGGAGTTTGATTATTATTTTCGCCCACTTTCTCTTCCTTAATTTCTTCTCTAACATATTTATAAAAAGCTAAAAAAGCCTCTCTGTACTCAAATTTACCATCTAATTGATCAAAAGAAAATAATTCCATCTTTGAATCAAAAATTCTAATTCCTTCACTTGAAATAAAAAAAGTATATTCACGATAAGGAATGTTTCCATAGGCTCGATATGATAAATTTCTGCTGTTGCCACCACCTGTTGCTATGTTGTGAGAGAAACTCACTTGATAACGGTCATTGTCATAACTTACTCTTTTAATTTTGCTCACGTGTGTAGCACTTGCTGGTTTTAAGTTTGGAATTAATTTCTCTAATATTTCTTTATCAAAAGATGAAATTTCCTGTATGTATTTTCCACTTCTTTCAAACAAATCCCTAATTTGATAGAATTTTTCTCGGTTTTTTAGCAAGTTTTTTATCAAAATATCTGTTGGATTTTCTGGCTCTGTTGGATTTTCTAACTTTATATTTTCTTCAGCTTTTAAAGTATCGTCAGCTTGACTAGCAACCTCTTCTTTTTTATTTAGAGCAGAAAGTTTTTGTTTTACAGAGCTATCTATTCTCACTCCAGCAACTCCAGAAAGTTGAGTCAATATTCTATTTACTTCCTTTGCTCTTGGATGCTTATCATTAACTTTCTCCCAATCACCAGAATTATTATCTAAAATTCGCAAATATGGACTAAAAGTATCACAGTAAATTCTAATTTTTACATTATTTTCATCTCCTAAATAATAAGCTGTAAAACCATATTCCTCCTTCACATCACACAAAGTAATAGGACTTTTTTCATTGGGATTACCTAATTTAGCAATTATTTCTTCTCTTTTTTCTGAACCTATTTTTATTGAGTCCAAAAATTTTTGGATTTTGTCGCTAGAACTTTCTACCCCCCCCTTGTTAGATTTTGAGAACTTTCTGGACTTTTTGGATCTGACATAATAAAATTAAAATATAAAAAAGTTTATAAAAAATCCTCCAGTTTAAAAAAAGTTTCTGGTTGACAGCCTAAGTTTAGCACACTTTTTCTATCTTGGCAAGGGAATTTTAAAGCTCCACAACTGGCAAATTCATTCAGATTCATTCAGGGAAAATAAAAGAAAAATAACATTAAAGACCAAGAGTAATTGGAAAATTTTGGTGAAAAAATCGGTTTATTTATGGCTAAAGAATACTTACAGTTTTGATTTTTAGGTCTTTGTTGGGTTTACCGTCTTTGTAGTCTTGAGGAGCACCTTCCCTTGCTTCGGAAATCGGGTCAATTTCGGTAGATATTTTTTCCAAAGTAGGTATGCTTTCAGGCTGTAAAGTTCCAAAAATTGTATATTCTGCTGGAAGTTTGGTATCTGTTAAAGTGATAAAAAACTGGCTGGTGGCAGAATCTGGAGCGGCGGTTTTGGCCATCAAAATCTGACCTTTGGCGTAAACTACCTCACCTGTCTCAATATTAAAATCTTTATAAAGGGTAGGATCAGTGAATTCTGGTGTGTTAAGAAATTTGCCAGGATTTTTGGGGTCGCTTTCAGGTTTGACTTTCCAGACTTCATCCACCAAAGGCTCGCCACTCGCTGTTTCCCCACCAACACCAGTTCCGTTAGGATCACCGCCTTGAATTACGTTAAAAGTGGGAGATTCTACCATTCTATGAATAATCGTGCCGTCAAAATATTTACGATGAGCAAGACGAACAAAGTTTTCCACGGTTTTTGGTGAAGCTTTATCAGTCAAATCAAACTTCAAAGTTCCAAAGTTCTCAAATTCAACAGCAACTTTTTGATCTGTAAATTTTAGGATTTTGTTTTCTTCTTCCATTTTGGCAGTTTTTTTAGCTCTGGATTCAGCAATTTTTTGATCCGCTTCTTTTTTAGCTCTTTCAGCGACGGCAGAATCCGTATTTTGAAGGACAACTTCGGGTAAAATATAAGCATTTGTCAGGACAGCCAAGCCCATCATAGAGACTAAAAATATAGTTAGCATAACATTAGGATAAAAATTTGGGTTGATATTTTTGGAAAATTTAGATTTTTTTTCACTAGATTTTTTTTCAATTTTAGAGAATGGGTTTTCTTGATTTTCAATACTTGTTTCGCTTGTGTAAGAACCTTCCCCATATTTTTGTCCAGAATTTTTTAGTTCAGTTTTTGGCATTTTATTTTCAGTTTTATTTACTTTCTGATTAGCTGTTTCAGTGTTTTTCGGATTCTTTTCTAGTTCAACTTTTGTTTCAACCTTCGCTTCATTTTGTTCAGTTTGGACAGGTAAAAAATTTTCTTCAAGAGTTTCTGGAGATTTTTTGGAAAGGTTTTTAACATTATTTTTTTTGGCTTTTTTTTGGTGTGGTTTGGACATAAATTAAGTTTTGAAAATGGTAAAAAATTTAAGTTATTTTGAATTTAGAATAAAATCATTTAATTTCCCAGAATTGGTTAAATTTTAGGAGGTTTTCAATAGTTTGTCGTTTAATTTTCTATAACTTTGGAAAAAAAAGACTGTTTAAAAATTAGCAAAAAATTTACTAAAGATACACTAGATAAATTACCAACATTTTAGCATAAAATAGCTATTAATTTAAATTTACAGATTTTAATAAAACCGTCAAGCATTATTCTAAAATTTTAAAAAGCAAGATTGCTATTTTGTCAAATTATAGCTCCAAATTTCAAGTGATTTTGAGTTTCAGGGATTTAGATTTTATTTTGGGTTTTATACCCGACCCAGCATTAACTTGTGTTTGGTAATTTGAAAAAAGTTTGTAAATATTAATGGTTTCAATTTTGAAAAACCAAAAGAATGAACTCAGGGTCATCACGAATGAAATGAAGTGATCTTGTGGTAAAATCTAGTAAAGATAAGATGAAGTGAAAAGATTGCTTCGCTACACTCGCAATGACCCAGAAGGTTGCTTCGTGCCTCGCAATGACGGGGGAAACAAGCTCGCAATGATAAAGAAGCCCGCAATGGTGTGAAAATTACAAATTAACTAGCATAAGTTGGTTTGGGTTTGGGTATAAAATTAGCATTGCCAAAGAACGAGTTTAGTTTTGGGAAAAGGCTTGACAAAAAAGTGAGATGGTTTTTATATTTTAATGGCTTAAAGTACTTTTTATTAAAAAATTATCACTATATTATGTCTATAATTCCAGCACTTAATTGGCGATACGCTACCAAATCTTTTGATCCAAGCAAAAAAATTAGCTCTGAAAGCCTCCAAATTTTGGTTGACAGTTTTGTTTTGACAGCTTCTAGTTTTGGCTTACAACCTTGGCATCTAATTGTGGTTTCCAGTGATGAATTAAAGAAAAAACTTCAAGGACATGCTTGGAATCAAGCCCAAGTTGGCGATTGTTCTCACTTGTTTGTTCTTTGTGCCAGAACTGATTTGACCGTGGAAGATGGCAAAGAATTGGTTGAATTGACTAGCAAAACTGTTGGTGTTCCGGTAGAAAATCTCGCAATGTATGAGCAAATGTTAACTGGTTTTCTCTCTTCCAAAAACAGCGAAGATTTGACAGATTGGGCAAAAAAACAAGTCTACATTGCTTTGGGAACTTTGCTTGTTTCTGCGGCTGACCTCCAGATTGACACTTGTCCAATGGAAGGCTTTGACCCTGCTGCTTTTGATGAAATTTTAGGCCTAAAAGAAAAAAGCTTAGCTGCTACCGTGATTTGCCCTGTGGGCTACCGTGGCGACGACAAATACGCTAGTAATCCAAAAGTTCGCTATTCTCAAGACAAAGTCGTTTCTTTTGTGGAGTAATGTTTGGAAAATAAAAAGTTGAAAACAAGATTTCCAGATAGTTCACCAAAATGAATAATCACCACTAGCCCAGATTTTCTCTGGGTTTTTGTGTTTTTTGAATTGTGGTTTTCTTTAGATTTGCCAAAATAGTTACTAGACATCTTTCCTAATTCTACTTCTTCAATTTTAACCAATTTTCAGCGTAAATTTTTACCAAAAAAACTAATTTCATGATAAAAACCAATTTTCCAAAAATTACCTCTCTCTCACTTTTAACCAAACTTTTTTAAATCTAAGCATTTTTTCAAAACCTCAAAATTTTTTAAATCATATT
Source organism: Limisphaerales bacterium (assembly GCA_044238065.1). Classification (GTDB taxonomy): domain Bacteria; phylum Patescibacteriota; class JACMRA01; order JACMRA01; family JACMRA01; genus JBIIDY01. Next base: position 13,313 of record JBIIDY010000025.1, read on the forward strand.
TTTGAAGGTTATCGTAAAAATCAACCGAAATTAGGAAATAGGTCTA
>JBIIDY010000140.1:0-3740 GCA_044238065.1 Limisphaerales bacterium
GAATCATGCACCAAAAAAGTCCACCGAGAAAAACCAAAAAAGTTTCATTTGCATTGTATTTTCCAAGATAAATTTGCATGGGGTGGTAAAAAAGATAGGCGAAAGGATTACAAAGATTAAACCAAAAATTTGGAATTAAAAGATTTAGTGGAAAAATTCTGCCCATTAACAAGCCTTGTAAAAAAGCAAAATTGAGAATAATTCCATCCACTTTAGATACAAAAAATGCTGAAAATGAAACTATTATATTTATCAAAAAAAGCAGAGTCAAGGCGATGGGAATAAGGCTCAAGAAACTCAAAAAATTAGTTAGATTAAAATAGGTTATATTTCCGCTTATAATCATAATTATCAAAAGAGCAGCCAGCACAAAACCTTTGATCAAATTTTGCAAAAGACTTTCTCCGTAAATATGAAAAAATTTCAAAGTTAGATAATTTTGTGGCCTGAGCAAATCAATTACATGGTGACCTTTTAAGATACCCAGAGCTTCAAACTCTCCAAAGTTAAAAATTAAATTAAAAAATAACTCACCAACTATAAAATATGTCCATTTTTGTTGTAAATCCAAGTCAATAATTTTGTTATTTGCAAGCCACCAAGTCGTCAAAGTTCCAAGTAAAATTAAAAAATGACCAACTACAAAAAAGCTATTATTAATCAATGATATTGTTCGGTTTTTGAAGCGAAACTGAAGTAAATACCACCATTTGTAATTATTTCCTAAAAGTTTTTCCATTAGGGTTGGTTTATATTCTGTTGTCGTGGGCATATTTTAGTTGGTTTAAATTTGCTAAAATTCAAGGAAAAGTATAAAAAAACTATTTTCAAAAAAAATTCTTGTCAAGATCAAGTAAAAAAATTTCGCCCTTTTGTAAAAAATGTCAACTGAAAGCACCAATTTTAATTAGTTTAGAAAATCATAAAAAACGAAAAATAATAGCTCAGAAAAATGAGATAAATTTATCCTAAAGAATTACCCGAATTCAACAGTTTGGAAAAAAATTTGACAAAATCTTAAAATCTGTTTTTATATTAATAATATGGCCAAGAGCGTTAACACCACCTACCACCCTAATGCAACAGCTAGATGTTCGAATTGTAAATCCATCTACACATTAGGTAGCACCGCAGAAAATCTCGTTTTAGAAATCTGTGCTAACTGTCACCCATTCTTTACTGGAGTCGAAGGTAATATTGACACTGCAGGAAGAATAGATACTTTTTACAAAAAAATGAGTATGGTAAGCAGTCCAAAGAAAGCAAAAGTTAAAAAAGTTCGTAAATTGAGACAAACTCTAGATAGTTTAGGTCAAGATGAAAGCGAGGAAGAAAGCACCAAAAATGCTCCTAAAGTTGCTGATAATTTAGAGAAAGTATAGTTTCCATAATTAACTAATTCTCCACAAGCAATCTTTTCTGAGCGAAATTTCACCATTTTAAAAACCAAAACCATTTTTTAAGCATTTTTCATCTTTTTAGAAAAAATTACAAACGACATATTTATGGCAAAAATGAAATCAAAAACTCCGCTAAAAATTAGCAAAAAAAGCCGTCTAAAAGAACGACATCCAATTTCCAAAATCTACCTTTCAGCTAAACAAAATAACAGTATCGTTACTCTGACAGATCTTGAAGGTAAAGTAATTGCTTGGTCAAGTAGCGGCAAATCTGGCTTTAAAGGTGCCAAAAAATCTACTCCTTTTGCTGCCCAAAAAGCTACGGAAGAAGTTTTAGAAAAAGCTAAAATCATTGATTCTTCCAGTTTTCATGTCATTGTTAAAGGTGCAGGTCAAGGACGCGATGCATTTTTGAGAGCAATTCAAGCTTCTGGAATTCAAATCGAATCTATTAAAGATACAACTGGATTTCCTTTTGGAGGACCTAAAGCCAAAAACCGACGACGCGTTTAGAATTTTATCAGAATTTATAATTTGCTATTTTCTCAAAACAACCTTTTCAAATCAGTCAAACACTTTTTTACTTTTAGGTTTTTATTTCAATAAATTTTTACAGAATTTCAATTTTTTTTCACAACTTTGTAATTCAGTTTTATAATTTAACTCTCCAATTTAATTTTTGAAACAATCTCCAAAAAAAACTTTAACACACTGATCTAAACTATTCAACTATTTATTTATATTTTATGTTAATTATCCGTTTCAAACCAATGGGTCGTAAGCACGCCAAACATTACCGTATTTCGGTTAGTCAAAAAACCAAACATGTCAGCAAATTAAGTCACGAAGATTTGGGCTGGTACAATCCTTACACCAAAGAATCCAAAATCAACGCTGAAAGACTAAATTATTATTTAGCTTTGAACATAGAAATCTCACCTTCTGTTTCTTCTCTTTTTCAAAAACTTGGTTTAATTCCAAAAATTGAGAAAAAATACACAGTCAAAGAAAAAGCTCCTAAAAAAGCTGCTAAATAACATTAAAAAATTTTGATTTTGGAGAATTTTTATAATTTTCTAACAGAATTTTTGGCATTTTAAATAATTTTTTAGAAATTTGTATAGCTAAACACTCAATTCTTCAACTTTTTCCAAGTTTAAATTGAAATCAAGAAACAACTTAAAATAATCAACTCTACACTAACATTCGTTTTTTAAACTTTTGAAACTTACAATTATATTATGAACTCCACTGTAACAACTAGCCCTAACGAAAATATTGAAATTCAAGTTCTACAAACTATTTTGATGAATTTGGTCACTGTCCCTGAAGATATTAAAATCACCAAAAATGTGGACGAGCAAGGAGTTTTACTTTCAGTAATCGTCAATCCACAAGATATGGGAATTATTATTGGACGCAATGGTAGCATGGCAATGTCCCTAAAATCCATTATGAGAGCTGTTGGTAAACTTCACAAAAAAACTTTGAGACTACAATTCTTGGAGCCAGACGGTAGCACTATGTACGCAGGCACTTTTGATGCAAGCAAACCAAAACCATCTTTTGGCAGAAACCCTAGCCCAGCTTACCAAGATAGGAGACCATCTTACAATTCTGGATACGCCCCACAAAAAGAGTACGGACAAGGTTATCAACCAGGCTACAACCCAACTTATGCCCCAGCTCCAGAAATGCCACAACAACCTAAAATTACTCCAGTAAATAATGGACTTCCTAAAGATGATTTGGATGATTTTATGCTAAATTAAGAGTAAAAAGTAGTTATCTAAATTAAAAGATCAGTTCAATGTGGTTAGTTGTTCAAAAATAATTACTCCCAAAATTTTCGCCATAATCTTAATTTTTCAGTTGAATGATTTATTTCATTAAATTTCTGTAAAATTCTGGGTTATTTGGCGATTTTTTTAATTCCATATTTTATGTTTTGGTCAATCATTAGCTATGTTTTTTTGTTTATAGCCTTGTGCGTGACAGTTTTTTTGGGCTTGATTTTGTATAATATTTTTACCAAAAGTTATAAACCTCAGAACTCAATCATCATAATTGCCATCATTATCGTACTTTTTTTACTAAATCTTGTGATGGGCTTTTCTAGGCTACAAAACACCTTGGACATTTTACAAAGAAATCAAAACAAGCCTCCAGTCAGCAGATCTTTTTAACTTTTTACCAAATCATCAAATTAAAGTTTAGGAAAACATTCTATTATTGGAATTATAGCCAATCCCTATTAAACCTTTACACTCATACAGTTAATTTGGATATATAAATTCTCTATAAAATCAACAGAATAATCGTAAAAACTTCTCAACCTTT
>JBIIDY010000026.1:0-13218 GCA_044238065.1 Limisphaerales bacterium
AAAGTTATTTATGAAATTCTGGAAGGTTTTTAAATTAGAGGTTTGTTATGGTGGGATGAATTTATAGCTTTTTCAAACTATTTTACCCCCCCCTATACTTAATCTTCGCTTAAATTAAACAATCTTTTCAGTTTTATATATACCTAAAACCATACCAAAAATGACAAATTCCTGTATCCAAAGTTCCCCACTTGGGGGGAGTGACCCGAAAGAGTCGGGGGGAGTTCTTTGAATTTTCATTGGTTTGTTTGTCAAAATTGGTTCGGGTTCGGGTATAGCAAAGGTAAATTTATTGATAAAAACAACTTTTCCAAGTTCAGTTTACTGCTTTATTTTTAACACAACTTTTGGAAAATAGACTTTTTTCCGACTCTAAAATTTCCAGAACTTTATTTTGGAAAACACTGGTAAAAATCAACCGAAAACTTGTGAAATTGGTCTAGTATTTTGCCTACAAATCATCCAAGACTTCAATACCCAAAAGATTGAGCGATTCTCGCAAATAAATTGTAATTTTGGTACATAAAACTAACAAAGTCTGCTGACGGATCGGGTCGGTTTCTCCACTGACGGAGTTATTGCCATACCAAGCGTTAATCAAGGTACAAAGCTCATAAAGGTGAGTACAAAGTAAATGCGGTTTGAAATTTTGGCAAATTTTTTCTAGCACAAAATCGGTCAAATACAGTTTTTTGAGAATTATTTTTTCCTCCGTATTCAACAGGTTAAAATCAGCCGTGAAATTGATTTTATCGTTATTTTCAGGGTTAGTTTTTTTGGAATTACCATCAAAATTACTATCAAAATCATTGTTCAAACTGTTATTTTCAATTTCTAAAATTTGGGAATTATCCGCTTGGCATTTTTTGAGAATATTTTTAATTCTGGCAAAAGTGTAAAGCTGATAAACTCCAGTATTACCAACAAAGTTAAGGATTTCTGGAATGTTTAAAACTAAGTTTTCACTGGCACTGCGGTTGAGATCATACCATTTGAGAGCTGCCAAAGCAATTTTTTGACTTTTCCAAACTAAATCTCCCTCTGTGTTTGCCAGATCTTTTGAATTTTCAAAGTTTTCCAAGTTGCTTTCTTTCGTGCTAATTTCAAACTTTTCTTCTTCATTTTCCAAAGTGTTATCTTCTTTTTGATTTTTTTGTTGGTTTTTGGCAACTAGATTTTCTAAGGCAGTCTGTTGAACTTGGTCAAAAAAGTCTCTAATAGTCAAAACATTGCCACTGCGACTACTCATTTTGCCATCCGAAAGCGTCAAAAAACCGTAAGGAATGTGGACTAAATTTTCTTTTTTCAAGTTCTCAAAAACTGTGTTTCCAAAAAAGTCCTGAAACTCCTTCAAGTTTGACAAATACTCACAAATCGCAAAAACTTGCTGAAAATGATGAATCTGTTCATTGCCAGTAATGGTAATCATAGTTTTGGCGTCCAAATCTCGTGTCCACTGAATCCTTGCCGCAACATCCCGAAAAGCATAACTGGTGTAGCCAGCTGAACTGACCAAATAACACCTCCCTAGTGCTTTCAGTTTTTTAATTTCCTGAATTTGTTGTTGTTTTTTTTGTTTTTCTTCCTTTGAAATTGACGCTTTTTCATTTTTTGGATTTCCTACCATTTCCTGTTCGTTGTCTAAATCAGCCAAATTTTCAGCCAAGTTTGAGTTTTCCAAAGTTTTTGCCAAGTCTTCCGCCATTTTTTCAAAGTCAAAAAACCTCGACAAGCCTTCACTTTGCCAAATGCCAAATTTTTCCAAAAAATCCCACAAAATTCGCACATCATTTTCATAAAAACTCTCACCTTGCTCCAATTCCAGCGGCGGTACATTCATCAGCTCCAGATCCAATTTCAAGTTATTCTTGGTCGTCATAATAAAATCTTGCCAAAGTTTCCAGTTTTTCTCATCTTTTTGCTCCAATTTGACAAACTCATCTCGCACTAATTTTTCCCAATTTTCCACGACACCTTTTTGGTTATTACTCCAAACATAAACTCTAGACAATTCATCAATCGGATTTTGGCGATAATTTTCCATTTTACCTTCCATTTTCCAACCCCAAATCAAAACACCAATGTTCACCCCCCAGTCGCCCCAGTGATTATCTGCGATCAAATTTGGATATTTTAGCTTCAAAATTCGCCGTAACGATTCCCCAATGTTTAGGTTTCGCATATGTCCGGCGTGGAGTTTTTTGGCCACATTCGCCCCGACAAAATCCACAATAATCTTATCTTGTTGCTGTTTAAAATTAAAAAATGCCATATTCCAAAGCCAATCAAATCCATCCTTTCTTGTCAAATTTTCATCAAAATCACGAAAAGCGGCTTAAAAATACGAAAATAACTTGACAGCGAAATTTCTTTTTTGGAAGAGTTGTAACCGAAGATCAGGTGTTTAATTTCCTAGAATTTGGGTTGAAGCGTAAGTTATTGGGGATTTTTTATTGCTAACTTTTACCACAATCACATTATTTTCACTAAAGCTAACACAAACCTTTGAAAAACTAGAAGTGGTGACAATATTCAAAAATTGCTTTAAATAAAGGAAAAAATAATTTAAGAAATTTTGGGTAATTGTGTGTGTTTGAGCAAAATTTTTGAGATACTTACCCCTTGCCTTTGCCGCCCATTTTGGAACTATTCGCCATTTTGATTAGGTCTGATTTGAAATTATAAGTTAGGTTTTTTTGTGAGCTTTCGGTTGCCACTTCCAATAAATTTGTCAACACCTCTCCAAAAGAAATCCCAGATTCCATCCAAAGATGCTTATAAAAATTACCTGGCAATGTATTCACCTCGCTAAAATATAGTTCACCACTTGTCCTATTTAGCAAAAAATCAAAACGAGCGATTCCACTACACCCCATTTTGGCAAACAGAATTTGGGAAAAATTTTGAATTTGCTGGGTAATTTTCTCGTCAATTTGGGCTGGAATAATAAGAGATTTTTGGTTATTGCCAGTTTGGGCTCCACCACCATCCAGGTATTTGTCTTCAAAACTAAACATTTCTGCCGAATAAAGTGATTCTTGGACAAGGCTTGAGATTAGATTAGAAAATATTTTTGGATTTTTATCAGAAGTTTCTAAAGTGTTTTTGGGAGATTTTTCTAGTACACAACAGGTCAAATCTGCCAAGTTTTCCACGGCTTTTTCTACCAAAATCTGCTCGTCGTAATAAAGGCAAACATCGATCGCGTCTGATAATTCCATTTGGTTATGAGCTTTGGTAATGCCGATAGAAGAGCCAAGCTTGGGTGGTTTGACAAAAACAGGATAACTTAAGTTAGCTTCTACTTTTTGGATAAATTCAGCTTTACTTCTGGTGATTTGTGATATTTCAATTTGAAAATTTTCGTAATCATTTGGAAGTTCAGTTTGATTTTGATTATTTTGATCCACTTTTTGCCAATTTTTAATTTCAATTTCGGAGGCAGAAACGAATTTGGCAGTTGGCACTTGGGCATTTTCAGCGATAATTTTAGTCATAATTTTGTCCATTCCCAGAGAGCTTGCCAAGACATTACAGCCAACAAAAGGCACATCCAAAATTTCCAAAAGCCCTTGAAGCGTTCCGTCCTCGCCAAAAGAACCGTGAAGTGCTGGAATAACAGCATCAATTACCAATTTTTTGTCCTTAAAATAACCTTTTTTGGTTAAAATCAATTTTTTATTTTCATTATTTTCAAGATTTATTTGCCAGTTTTGCCAGTCTTTTTTGATCCAAGCGTCACTTTCCAGATTTTCAAAAGATTTGAGTGAAAGTAAGCCATTTCGCCAACTTTGATTTTCCAAATTGCTGTTTTGATTTTCCATTTTTTGGACTAGCCATTGACGGTTTTTGGTTAGATAAATTGCCACTACGGAATGCCCAAGATTAAGAAGTTCGCTAATAATTAGTTGCCCAGTGATAATGGAAACTTCATGTTCGGGGCTTTGAGAGCCAAAAAAAACGCCAACAGTCATAAAAATTTATTATAATAAACTAACCCAGACCAAAAGCAGAAAAATTGTCAAATCAAAACACTTTTCCAAATTTCTTCACGCATAAGATTTCCACACTAAATTTCCCCTTTTTAAAGGGGTCAAGCAGTAAGGCTTGGGGGATTTTGTTTCATAGATTTTTAAGGAAATAATTCTCAGCCATTAACCTTGAATTTTTTGGAACGGCAAGCATTCCGCTACATTCCCACGCTTTCATTCTTTTTCAAGCCCATTTTGAAAACCAATTTAGCGAGGAAATAGAGGGTAAAACACCAAAAAATTCCCCCTGTGGCGACCAGCACCGTCTGGTCAAAGTTGTATTTCCCGAGATAAATCTGCATAGGGTGATAAAAAGTGAAAGCAAAAGGATTCCATTGTAAAAATGCTAAATTACCCAATAACGTAAAGGGCACGTAAAAACCACTTGCAACCCTAGCTATGGTTAAACCAGCTTGCGTAGATCCCTGATGTTCGAAAGTATAAAAAGCCACGCAACTTATAATAATGTTCCAATAAATTCCAATTACAACTGAAATAAAAATAAACAAAACAAAAATTAAAAAATTGAACAAAGATACTGGAAACAATAAATTACCCCAAGTTAATAATAAAATGAATGGAATTGCTATTAATCCGACTAAATTTGCAATTAATAGTTGACCTGTGGCACGAGCAAAAATAAGTAAAAATATCTTTTGCGGATACATCATCCAGCTGGTTATTTTACCTGTGGCAATCATATCTGGCAGCCAATTAAAGACATAATTACGAGAAATTAAAGAAAATAAATAGCCAATCGCTAAATAAGTCAGTATCTCATTTAAATTTGTTTTTGAAGAAGTTAAATTATTAATTTTCCAAACCAAAACGACTATAAGTATGTTTAAAATCTCACTCAATGTAAGTGTCAACATGGTGAATTTGAAAACTGTAACTCGTCTAAAATGAAAAATAACTGCATACCACCATTTGTAATTCTGTCCCAAAAGTTTCTGGAGAAAAGTTGGTTTGTAGGATAAGGTTTTGATAGACATAAAATAAAATTTTTGCGATATAATTATGATACTCATAACCTCAGTTGGAAATAATTCATTTGCTAATTCCAGTAATTTAAAGTGTAGCAAACTTTTTTATAAAGCTGCAAGTCATGATGTTTTCAAGATTAGTAAAATGATTGTTAGTCAAAATTAACAGTTTTATTTGAAATAATAATCGGAAATAATCCTGTCCCCAGAAATTCTATTTTTCCTATTTTTCAATTATTTTCACAAAATTCTCTCATTTTTGCCACAAAAACCCGCTGGTCAAATCTGGCTACACTTTGGCGAATAAAATCCTGGTTCCAGTTTCCTACCTTTTCAAAATCCAGAATCGCCTGAGAGAGACTTTCCACCGTTTGCTCCTCAAAAAGTATCCCGTTAATTTTCTCTTCATTTTCCGCTTCATTTCCAAAATATGTTTTTTCCAAGTTTGCTGAATTTTCCATTCTTGGCTCCATTTTCTGTCCTTCTTTGGCGATAACATATTCCAAACTTCCACCTTGCCCAAAAGCAATAATCGGCGTGCCACTTGCCAAAACTTCCACTGGGGCAATCCCAAAATCCTCTTTGGGAGGATATATAAAAGCCCGACATTTGGTCAAATAACTATCTCTTTCGTTGTTTTCCAGTCTCCCCAAAAACTCCACCAAACCAGTTTTATCAGGATTTAAAGCTTCAAAATCACTTACCAACTTCTTGAGTTTGTCCATTTCGCTAGCAAAAGCACTGTCTCCACAAATCTTCAACTTCCTGCCTAGTTTCAAGCACGCCAAAATCGGCAAATCAAGTCTTTTGTGAAAACTAATTCTGCTAAAATAGTAATAAAAATCCTCGTTTAAATCCTCATTTTCCGTCAAATTTTTCTTGTAAATTCGTGGTAAATTTTGAAAATGTTCCAGCTCAATCGGTGGGTAAAGAACTTGGGAATCAACCTGATAAACTTTTTGGATATTTTCTCGTGAAAAAGGTGAATTTGTAAGCCAGATAGTTCCTTTTTGATTTAGTTTTTTGACAGCATCAAGATCCAAAAGTCGGAGCCACCACTTGAAAAATGGTAAAATTAGACGATACAAAAATGGCAAGCTTTGGTGATCTACCTCGGTGACAAGTCCGTGCAAATAACGAGTTGGGCTGTGGCAATAGTGAACAATTTTCATAAAATAAAACTAAAAATAAGCTAAAATCTGTAACCAAATTCCTAAATTAAATTAAATTTTTTGTCTAGTTTTGGCAATAATTAGCTCATAAAAAGACTCATCAAAAATCCCAAATGAAATCCCAAAAACTCAAAAACACTGGAAAATTACTTGAAATTAGGAAAATTAAAATTCTAGTTTTTCTGTCCAAAACGAACCCAAATTAGCCGTCTTTTTGAGTAAAAAATAATTTGATTTGACAAAACATACAAATTTTTACTAAGCTTTGAGTAGCAAAATATCTATTTTCTATTTTTTCAAAAAGTGCTGTAACAAAGTTTTTTGGCTTAGTTTTTTACTAAAAGTATTTTTATAAGCAAGGTTTTGAGGAAGTTAAGTACAAAATTAAAAATCAAATTGAAAAAAAATAAACTTCCACTTAACCAAAAAATTGAAAATCATTCAAAAGAAATTCAAAAAATTATTTAATTCAAAAAATTTACTCAACTTTTATAGATTATTACGATGTTCAAACACGCCATTTCTGAAGGAATTAAAAACCTACTACGCTCTCTCGGTCTTTCTATCACTGCCATTTTTATTATCACGGTCAGTCTTGGCTCGGTGGCACTTGTAGGAAGTCTTTGGGTAGCTGTGGGATTTTCTTTGAGGCAGCTAGATAACCAAGCTGTGATCAATGTTTTTATCAAGCAGGATGTTTCTAAGGAAAATATTGACATTATGCAAAAAGATCTCAATGAATTCCCGCCAGTTAAGGAAGCTAAATTTCTAAATTTGCAAGCTAGTAAAGACAGACTGGAAAATAGCAACACCGTCCCTGACAGTTACAAAAAACTTCTAGAGCTTTCAAATCAAAATGGTGTTAGTTTGGATTTTTTAAAAGAATCTTTTGTGGTGACTCCGCTGAACGCTGAAAGTTACGATTCAGTTATTGAATTTTTGAACCAAGAAAAGTATAAAATTATTATTGAGGACATTCAAGGCACCAAAGATTATACTGATTCTCTCAAAAATATCTATCACTGGACTGGAATTGTGGGAATTATTTTGATTACAGTTTTTGCTATGATTTCAATGTTGATTATGGTTAATATCCTACGAATTGCGATTTATAGTCGTCGCGACGAAATTGAAATTATGAGGTTGGTTGGAGCGACTAACAGTTATATTCGCGGCCCTTTCATTGCTGAAGGTGTTTTTTATAACCTCTTTGCCTCCTTTTTTGTAGCGATAATTTTTGTACCACTTTTCGTTTTCTTCTCACCCAATATCAAACTTTGGCTGGGAGTTGATGATTTGACAACTGGTTCTATTAGTCTTATCAATTGGCTTTATTTGACTATTGCGGCAGTTGTTTTTATGGGAACGAGTGTGGGTGCTTTAGCTTCTTTTGTGGCAACTCAACGCTATTTGAAACTTTAGTTTTTATACTTTCTAAAACCAAAATTAGTCTCAAAATAACTTAAAATAATTGCCTTGATTTATGTCTTTTTCATTTTTGAATCTGAATTTTTTCAACGTAACAGTTACATGGACTGCAGCAAATCTAGTACAAAATATCAAGCCTAAAGTATTGTAATTATTTAATTTTAGGCACGACAATTAAAGTTTCCAAACCAGAGAGAATTCCCAAAAACTATTTCCACACTTTATACAAAATTCCCAAAATCAAGTGAACCAAAATTTTGCCAATGAAATAAAAAAAATCTTCAAAAAAGGGAGTAAAACTTATTTTTATTCCAGCCTGTTTTTTCCCAAAAAAATTCGTGATAAAGTTGATATTTTATACGCTTTTGTGCGAACAGCTGACGATTTTGTGGATTGTATTCCAGCAGACAGGACTAGTTTTTTTCAATTCAAAAATTATTATCTTCAACAAAAAAAATTGACAGATTCTAAAAATTTCAAAAAAAATAACATCAAAAACTCGCCAGCTAAACAAAATTTAGCCAAAATAAACTTGAAAACTAAATTTGAAAACAGCTTTGAAATGACATCAAAGAATTGTTTGGAAATGGATTCAAAAAAAGAAACTGATTTAAAACCTAAAGTCTTGGAATTTGAAACTTTAGAATATGGGAAACAAAAATGGGAAGATGTTTGTGAAATAAATGAAAAAAATTCTAAAAATCATTCAGAAAATTATCTCAATTTCCAAAATACTAACAATTTAAAAGACTTGTCAGCTAAAAAATCTGAAATACCAAATTTACAAACAATAGAAATTAAACCACTTCACCGCCAGATTGTTGAAGAATTTATTCGGCTTGAAGAAACTTTGGAGTCTGAACCAGCTTGGACTGAGGCTTTTTTGGCATCAATGGAAAGTGACTTGGAGACCAAAATTTATCAAAATATAGAAGAAACTAAAGAGTATATTTACGGTTCGGCTAATGTCATTGGGCTTTTTATGTCCAAAATTCTAAATTTGCCACCAGAAAGTTATTATTTTGCGGAGCATTTGGGAATGAGTTTTCAGTATATCAATTTTATCCGTGATATTGAAGAGGATTTGAGATTGGGACGGAGTTATTTTCCCCAAGATTTGCTGCAAAAACATAATTTACCAAACTTAAAAATGGAAGAAGTTAGGAAAAAACCTAAAGAATTTCACAAATTTGTCCAAGAAATACTAGAACAATACGCCAAATGGCAAGAAATCGCCGAGCAAGGTTTTCATTTCTTTCCCAAAAAATACCGCACTGCTATAAAAACGGCTTCAGATATGTACAAGTGGACAGGCAGGCAAATCGCCAAAAACCCTCTTATCGTTTACGAAAAAAAAATTAAACCACAAAAACGACAAATTTTGTTAACTGGGATCAGAAACTGGCTTAATTAGATTATAAAAACACAAAATCTCTGAAATTAGAAACCGCTTAGGCTATATACCCCGAACAACTGAAACTTGAGAAAACATCGTAAATATGGTACAAAATAAGCATCAAGATTTGGCAAAATTTGGAGTAAAATTTGACCAAAATTCAGAGCTGGAATTGAGTTTTTTTGATAAATTCAAGAGTTTTTTTGATTTTGAAAGCGTCGTAAATTTGACCAAAATTCAGCTTAATTTTTAATATCCTTATCAAATTTCTTGGCGGTAACAACATAAAGTTGAGTTTTTGGTGGTTCGGGGTTGGTAAGAATTTAGTATAAACAAGACAGGTGTCATTGCGAAGAAACAGACCTAACCAGTAAAAAGCAAATTAATGGTCATCACGAATAAAATAAAGTGATCTTGTGGTAAAATCTAGTAAGGATTGCTTCGTGTCTCGTAATGACGGGGAAATAAGCTTGCAATGAAGTGAAAATTACGAATTAACAACTGCAAGTTAATATGGGCTTGGGTATAAATAAAAAGTGACTTGGTTGTTTCGGTTTAATTACAAATTATTTATTCGTAAAATTGTCAAAAACCTGGAAAATATGGAATTTATTTGGACTGCAAAATTACTGGAAAGTTGAATTTAGCAAGCTTTATCTGAGATTTGATAAACTTTGATATTGCTGTAATACATGGAATTTTAGTTTCCTAGTTTTAGGGGCTTTTGAAGTGAATTCCAGACTAGTTCTAAAAGCTAATGTTATTATTTATATTTGTGCTTGATGTTGAACTGGAAGAGCTTGGAGCGGTGGATGCAGAGCTGCTATTTTGGGTGCTGATACAGGTATTTTGGATATAGCCATTTTGCAGGTCAATTATACTTCCACCCATTCTTTGCAAGGTTGTTTTGGTTGGCTCATGTAGGGGGTTAATTTGGGCATTTCTGGTGATTTCAGTCAATCTTGTGGAGGTGAATTTGGCGTTGGCTTGAATTGTCAAATCGTAACAAGTGGAAAGCTCTACGTTATCGTCGTAACCATCACCTTCAGAGTCCTTTTTATTGGGGTCAGAACTATAAACATTGATTTCGTCACCATCTGCCAGCCCATCGGTGTCTGTGTCTGGATTAATCGGATCAGTACCGTAATTATACTCTTTCAAATTATTTAGTCCATCATTATCAGGATCAGCTCCATCACCACAAGCTACCAAATTAACACATTTACCATCTACAACAGCAGACATTCCAAATTTTTGGGAAAGCCATGTTGGCGAAAGCACCGTCTCATTGTTTTTTAGAGCTTTTTGAGCTGGTGTTTCAACAGTAGAAGTTGTTGTGCTACCACTAGAAGAAGATGATATGACTGATAGGGAAGAAGTTGAGCTGGAAGTCTGTTGTGAAAGGCTAGATTGAGATTTTATGACGTCAATTTGTCCACCTTGAGACTGATCACTTTGGGAATTATTTTGAGAATTGTTTTGTGAAGATGAACTGCTTGAAAATTGCTCTGTGCCTAGCCCACCAACACTTTGATTTTGTTCGCTAGTGTAATAAATTAGCCAGCCAGCAGCCGACAAAAGTGCAGCAATAATAACACCAGCAAAAATAAAGAAAATTAAGTTACCACCATTTTTTTCCTTAAAAGAAGATGAGCGAGTAGGGTTGACGGTAGGGTTTTCGGAAGTGCTGGCAAATTGCGCTGGTGCGGAGTAATTTTGATTGTAATCTTGGGCAGGGTATGGGTTATTTTGATAATTTGGACCATATTCTTGATAACCTTGATAATTATCTACAGCGGGAATATTATTATTTGGAACTTGGTTATTTTGGGCTACAAAGTTTGTCCCATGATAAGGCTCTTGGTTGTAATTTGGGTTGTAGTTTTGGTCGTAATTCGGGTTAATGTTAGGATTTTGACCAATGTTTTGGTTGATGTTTTGATTATAATTCTGATATTCCGGGTTATAATTTGGACTACCAAAATTTTCCGATTGACTTGGTGGCACAAAATTTGGTGGTGAATTGTATTGATTATTACCAACATTACCCGCTAAATTAGGGTTTTGGTAAGGATTGGGATAATTAGATCCTCCAATAGTTGGCGTCGTTGGGTTATTTGCCATAGTCGTAAAAAATATTAAAAGTGTAAGGTATAAAAGTTTTGTGTGTTTGTCAAATAAAAAATTCCAGTATTTCAAGCAAAATTTCTTAAAAAATCGTTATTGGTGTGAACTTGTTTTTGGCTTGTTTTGGGAGGGCTTATTTTGGGAGATAATTTTTGTCCATTATCTTGATATATTTAAAATCAACTTTTTCTGTTTTGTCAAAATAATCATAAATTAAGTAATTATCAAGAAAAATAGTCGTTAAAAAAATTATTAACCTAAAATTTCTGTGATCAAAACGATGTTTAAAATTACTTGAAAATTAAAACAACTATACATTTTAATGTAGTTTACCCAATTGGTTAGTGCTAAAAATTCCCCTCCCTAAAGAGCTGATGGTCAAGTTTTGACAGGATAATCTCTATTTTAACTTGACGGTTTTGATTTTTCTTGTAAATTATTTATTAACTTATTTTTTTTAAATTTTAGAATTTATATTTTTGACTTCTTTTTACTTTTTTAATTATGATTGAACTGTCAACACTTTCACCCGCTTCACTTTGGATTTTGTCTCGTTTTGAATTTTGCCAAGAGCAAGTTCGCCATTCCGTTAAAAATCTGGAAACTGCCCAAGCCATGGACGCAATTTACCGCTTTTTGTGGGACGATTACGCTAGCTGGTATGTGGAATTTCTCAAAACTGACAAGCAAGATCTAGAGTTTGCTAAACTTTTATTTGGGCATTTTGTGTCTTTATTGTCGCCTTTTGCTCCTTTTGTCGCCGATAGTTTGTGGACTGACTTTTTTCAAAATTCCTCTACTTTGGCAAAACTGGAAATGTCTGAAATTATTGCAGAACTTGGTGAGCTACCAAAAATTACACTTGAAAATCAAGACATGGAAAAAGATGGAAACGCTAAAAATTTAACTCACAATTTAATTTTAGAATTTAGTGATTTGGTTGATTTTATTAGAGAAATTCGCTCTGTGCGGGGACTTTTTGGGATAGACCCGAGTTTTAAATTGACAATGTGGACGCAGAATATGAATTTGAAAAAATACACCAAATTTTTGGAACATATTGCCAAATCAGAGCTGAAAATTGAGGAAAATATGGAAACACAGCAACTAAACCCCACACAAAATCAACTTTTTGAAATCAAAATCGGTCAGTTTATCGCTAAAATTGATCTTCTTGCCCAAATCACCGATCCAACCAAGCAAATTGAAAAATCGCAAAAAGAATTGGAAAGTTTGGAAAAACAAATTAAAGTTCTGAAAAATCAACTAAATAACGAAAATTTCACTAAAAACGCCTCGCCAGAAATCATTCTAGACAAGCAAACTAACCTTGCCGAAAGACAAGCCGACCTCCTCGCCCAGCAAAACAAAATCCAGTTTTTGACAATGGTAGTTAAGTAATTTAGTAAAAAATATGCTCCAAAAAATTGAAAATCTATTTGTAAGAATCTATAATTACATAAAATATCATCTTAGAGAGGTTGTAATTGTATTTTTAGTGCTTGCTGTTTTGTTTTTGTTGGGTGATAAATTGGGTTGGAATGATTTGATTAGAAATTTTATAACAGATTTATTTGTTTATTTAAGCACCAGAAAAACTACAGTAGTAAATTTAGTTTTAGCTATCGGAAGTACAATTTCAGCTATTTTTGCGGTTATAATATCAATTAGAGCAAATAGAATTAGTAAAATTGCCTTGGAGAGTGAGAGACCTTTGTTAGAATTTAATTTTGACGGTAATAATAATTTTTTATTAACAAATAAAGGAAATACCGATGCGGTTAATTTACATATTTTGGTAAAACCACAAAATGAAGAATTTTATATTGCAGAAAATAATTTAAACATCACAGCTGGAATAAAAGAAATGAAATACCCGTCAGATTTTGTAAAAAATAAAAAACACTCTGTTGTAATTTTGTATCAAAATCCATTGACTAACGATAATTATATGTTAGGTTATAATGTGGAATCTAAAACAAGCGGAATCAATCAATTAGCTAATGAGCAGGGTTTATTGAATTATCAAGAATAGACCCCTTGCGTTAAATAAAAAAATTGTTTAAAATTCCAATATG
>JBIIDY010000027.1:0-13080 GCA_044238065.1 Limisphaerales bacterium
AAATTAAAGAATAATTTCAACCTTGCTTGTACCAAACGAAGATCAAAGTTAGGTTTTATTTTTAATATTTTACTAGCTGTTTTTGGCTTATTAATAATGTAAAGTCAAGTTTCAATGGTTCGGGGTAAATAACAAGTCCAGTCTTTCAATCTTCAATTCAACTTGAAAGTTCAGATAAGAATCAGGAAGCTCGTTATTAACAGTGATTATAATCTCAGGAGAAATCTCTATAAAGTACTCATCTCTAATTTTTTTATAAATTCCAACAACAAAATAAGACCAAAAACCATTTGAAGTTATTTGATTTTCTAAATTTTCATTTGTAATTTTTATATTGTCTGAAGATAACTCTAAAAACTCCCCTAAATACTTCTCACCTTCAACGATAGATAGATTGTTATAATTTGAGTAATGACAAACTAAAGTAGTATCGGTTATAGTTATCTCAATAGTATCGTCATCTATGACTTTATGAACTAAAAAATTAATCATATATTAAAATTTACTTTGGAAAAGTTCCTGGTGCAGATTTCTGCAGTTCGGTAATTGATTTAATATGAAAAGTAGTGATATTGGATGCGTTTCCTTGATTTCCTATAAAACCAAACAAAGGTTTTCCTTTAGAATCGTTTTTTATAAATTTAGCGTAGCCATTCATTTCAGGTATTCTAATTCCGGTTTTTTGAATCATATTCGCATCCTCAAAATATTGAAGTTTTCCGTATTGTGGCTTTTCTAACAGTTGCCCAATAGCTTTTCCATGTTTAGCAAAATGCTCATCTAACTTGGGAAATATTTTTAAAGCATTCCTCCATTTCTGAAGCAAAGTAACTTTTTTGGGAATACTAACTTTTTTAGTAAAATCCAAAAATTCAGAGTCTGTCATTGCTTGAATCAAAATCTTTACCTCCCGACCAGCAATCCCCACACCTTGTCCAACTTTCTTCAACAAAAACTGGTATTTTCCATTTATAATTTTAATATTTCTACCAATGAATTTTTCAAATTTGATGACAACACTTGCTAATTTCCCTGAAGTTTTTAGAGCGGTTAAGCTATTTTTGGCAGCTACTCCAGCCCCAACGGTAACAAAGGCTAAAATTACATCAGGCACAAACCCACCCACAGCTTTACCAATCAGGTTCGCCCGTCCCATCGTGTCAGTGCCAATTAGATCCAACATTGAATCTTGCAAGAGTTTCAAAAGTAGTTTGGAATCACTCAAAATAGCTTTGACACCCTTGATAATCTCGCTAATGACTTCGCCGGTTTTGGTCACCAAATTCCAAATTTGCCCGAATAAATCAACAATACTTTGCCCAGCTCCCTGCAAAAGTCCTGCTACAAAGTGAAAAGTCCACAAGCCACGACGCCCAAGCCCTGAAAACGACTGAATCGGGCAAATTATACTACCGCAACTTTGATCGTTAGCTTCCAGATACTGCCAGTCAGCGTTTAGAACTTGGCTTAAATCTCGGGTCAAATCACCCAAATCTACCGTGTTTTCATCTAAAGTTAGTTCAAAATCTGTTTTTTCAATATCAGTAAAGTCCTCAGAATTTGGGTCAAAAGCAGGGTTTGCGGCGTAATTTGGGTTGATTTTGTTACTTTCACAGCCTACGCCATCCTTGTCGCCGTCCAAATTGGGAAATCTCGCCAGAATAATTAGATCGTGGATAATTTGGGGAAAATCGCTACAAGTAATTTTGCCGTTTTTATCTGTATCAAAAACACTAATATCTAAAGTGAATTGATCGTTTGGGTTCGGTTTTAGATGTTCACAGCCCACACCGTCATCGTCCAAGTCAAGGTTTGGAAATTGATTTAAAACACTCAAATCCCGCACTTGAAACTGGAAATCGCTACAAGTTTTTTTGATTCCAGTATTGGTTTGAGCCAAAGTTTGAATAGAACCAAAATTCAGGAGGTTTTCAAATTGGGATTTTTGAGCAACTTTTTGAACCGTTGGAATCTCCACCCAGCCGATCAAACCGTTATCCCAAACCAGTTTTAACCAACTTTTTGAAATTTGGGAGCTTGAAGTTCCAGAATTAAGACATTTAGTTTTGAGGATTTTGATGACTGTGGAAATAGCTTTGGGATCAAATTTAGAACCAAATTTAGAACCAGAAAAGTCAATATTTTTGCCACAAATATCGTTTTTGATTTGAGCTGGAGCAAACTTGAAAGCCGCAATTCTATCCCCAAACTTGTAGTTTGAATCTGTATTTTGTTCAACCAAATTGATGTCGGTACTTGCGGTTTCTTTGCCGATCAAACTGGGGTTTTGTGTAGAATTTAATAAAGTTTGAGCCAGAGCATTTTGCGGATTAACCAAATTCAAAATACCAAAAAGTGTTGTCAAAATCAACAAAAGTGAAATTGAAAACTTGAAAAATTGCCGCTTTGGAGTTTTGAAAAATAAGGAAAACATAGAAACAGAATTGCTGAAATTTGCAAATTATAACAAAGTTAAAAATAATGTTTTTGTTGTCAAATTATCAAATAGTTTTGAGTTTTTAAACTATCTAAAATGTAATCCTAAAAAATTAATTATTCCAGAATTTCTAGTTCAAATTCCTGTTTAGCTTTTTCTAAAATTTCTTTAGCCTCAAGTTGTAGCTCAAAAGCCTGACTTCTTCTTTTTTCTACTTCTTGAGATATTTTTTGTTGGATTTCTAGGGGTGGAAGAGGGATTTCAAAATCTTGTAAATCTGTTCTTGTAATTTGTGGTTGAACAGAGCCAGTAATTACAGTTTCCAAATTTAATGAACCTAAAACTATTGAAAGAAAAACTTTTGTTAATTGGGTTTCATTTTTGGGTTTTACAACCATTGCATTTCCAGTAATCCAAGAAAAAGGTTCAGAAATATTTATTTCTCCACAAGAACCACGACAACCAAGCAAAACTTCATATTCTTTATGATTAAAATCTTTATATCTTCCGATTAATCCATTAGCTCCAAAAACTGGATATTTTTCGTCTTCGCTCATTTCATTTTTAGTAATTGTTTTTGGTTGATACATTTCACATAATTCTGCCAATTTTAAGGAAGGGTATTTTGAGTTTGAAAGAGCTTTTTTTTGCAAAACATAATCCACATCAAACCTTTTTAATTCAGAAGCACGGACTCCAAAAATTTCAATTTTTTCACTTTTCACTTTAAACTTTTCGATATTTATCCCCAATTCTCCCATCACAAAATCATCTATTGAGTCCAGCAATTCGTTGGCTTTTTGCTCTTTTTGTTTTTTCAAACTGTAAGCCTCGTCCATCATCTCCACTAATTTTTGTTGGGTTGGGATAGGTGGGAGCGGGATTTGTAGGGATTTTAAATCTTCCAAAGTAATAGCAGGATAATTTCCTCCACTTGTTTTATTACCCATTTGTTTTAAACAATAATCTGACCTTAGTAGATAAAATAAATAATCCGAATTAACATTTTTATATTTTCTTATAACTGCAAAGCCTGTAGAAGCTATAAACCCATCGTGTTTTTTAGAAATTTTTGTAATTGCCCCTCTGTCTGGTCTAGTTGTAGAAACAATTATATCACCATCTCTAACAATCATTTTTGCTCTACTTGGAGCTTCCTTTTTATTTATCCAAGAAATATTATTAATTTCTCCTGTTTCCAAATTTATTTCACTAATTTCAATATATGGAAATTTTTCTTCAAAATAATCTTTTTGATTCCATTTTTCTTTTGAAAATTCTACAATATTATTTAAACTTTTTAAATCATCATTTAAACTTAATTCTAAATAAAATTCTGGATCAAACCGCTCTACCTCCCCCAATCTCACCGCAAAAATATTTGGATTTTGCCCCTCACGGTTGGGGCCTAGACGAAAAAACTTGCTGGATCTTCTTTAAATTTTTTGTATTCCTCTTTCAAAATTTTCAAATCGCTTTTACCAGTTTTCCTGCCCGTAGCGTCGTAGCCGATATTTTCAGCTTTTGCCATAAATATCTCATAGTCTCGCTTTCTGTCCAATTCGTTTTCCTTTCCCCATTTTTCCAAAAACAAAACGCTAGTTTTGACTCCAGCTCCGTAGTGGCTAAAAGCAGTTTGTGGCAGACTAACCACCGCCAAAAGTTTAAATTTTTCTAAAATAAAATCACGAACGTATTGTAGACTTGAGTTGGTCAAAATCCCATCAGGCAAGATTATTCCAGCTTTTCCATCAGGTTTTAAAAATTGCCAAATTCTTTCAATAAACAAAATTTCAGTTTTTTGGGTATTTCTAGTCTTGTCTTTGTTTTTACCCAGCTCAAAACTGCCTAAATAATCTTTTTCACCACTATTTACACTTGCTCCAAATGGAGGATTAGACAGCACGATATCAAAAGAGTTTGATTTGAAGCCTGGATTTAATGATTCCAAAGCCGAAAATGGAACCAAAGCGTCGCTGGCAATAACATTTGTATGCCCGTCATCATGGATAATCATATTCATTTTAGAAACTCGAGCCAGAGAGCGATTTAGTTCAATTCCAAACAAATTTTTAGCTGCAAAATCGTGCCAATGAGCATATTTTCTACCTTCATCAGTTGCCCAATATTCCTCTGCTTGTTTTCGCACTTTATCCAGTGCATGGAGCAAAAACCCAGAGCTTCCACAGGCAGGATCCAGCACTCTATCCTCATTTTCAAAATCCAAAAAGTCCACAATAAACTCAATAACTTCACGGGGTGTAAAATACTGCCCAGCTTTGCCCACAAAAAAATCCTGCATAAACGACTCAAAAGCTACACCTTTACTGTCCAAATCGGTTTTGTTTAGATTGATTGCTTCCAAATGCTTTACTACAGCTACCAGTTTTTTTGGCTCCAACCTAATCGGCTCTTTAAATACATCTTCATCTCTATCCAAGCCCTTTTCATAGATTTTTTTAACCCTTTCAAAAGTAGCTAACGGTTCTTCGTTAGACTTGACTTGAAAATCGTAAGGTTCTAATGGTTTTCTAGGAGCTAATTCATCAGAAATTTTGGCAAAAATTAGTTTGGAAAGTTCGTCAAAAGCCTCTAGCGGATTAAGCTGTCCACCATCCCACAGTGTTTGGTTACATTTCTTAAAAATCCTCATTAAGGCGTGTTTTTCAATCTCTTTTATATCTCTATTTTCATCACCCTTAAAAAATCTCCATTCGGTAGGTTTGCCATACCTTACTGGAATATCCCCGACGGTTAGTTCTCTTAGGTCGTCGTAATTTTTGGTATTTTTGACCGCTTTAATTACCTCAACAGTTTTTCCACTGACTGTAACGGAATATTCTGCATTTTGACTCCGAGCGTAGCTATTACCTTGCTTTACAGCCATTTCAAACTCTTGCTGGCTAATTTCATCTTTTTTACACTCAATAATTATAAATACTTCTCCATCTTTTTTGTCAGGGGTGCGATAGACGATTAAATCAGCAAGTTTCTTTTCCGAACCAACCATTATTGAAATCTCTACGCCAATACACTCAGGGTCGTATTTATACTTGGTAACCAAATCAAAATACATTTCTGCTCGAACCAGCTCTTCAGGATCTTTTTCGGTTAATTTTTGCTTGCGATTATCAGATTTTAGATAATAAATATAGTTTTCGTCAAGCCTAAAAAAGCCTTTACTGACTCCGTTTTTGATAAATTGAAAATCAAGCGGGTTAAAAATTATTAATTGAGACATATCTTTTTTACGACCAAGATAACTTTTTTGTCAAATATTACAATTCAATTCTGGCAAATAAAACCTCGGCTTTTTGAATTTTGACTTCGCTCAAACTTTCTATGATTTTGGTGCCACTTTCAGGCAAAAACAGTGATAAAACTTTACCAATTTCCAACAAATTCCAGCTCGCCAGTGTCAAGATTTTTTCAATCTGGGCTTTATTTTCTTCCAAATTTTTCGCCAGGCTCCAAGGTTTAGTTTGCTCCAAAAATTGATTAACTTTGGTAGATTCTTTGAGAAGGGTTTGAAAAGCTAGTTCGGGACGCAAATCAAAAAGACTTTGATAAACTTCACCAAAACTAACCAACTGCTCTTCCAAATTCTCAATTTTCGGCTGATTTTCTGATTCTTTTAAGTTGTTTTTAACCTCTTTTTTAGTTTCATTTTTGTTGGTTGTCAGTTCCACCGTTTGGGTTTTTTTCAGAATTTCCAAGTTTTCTAGTTCAAATTTTTCCAAATCAATAAAGCCGTCCAAATAGTTTGCCACAAGGTTCGTCACCCTGCTCAACAAATTACCCAGATTATTCGCCAAATTAGCGTTATGACTTTCTATGACTCGAGTCCAGTCAAAAGCGGTATCACCGATGGAATTGCAGTCGTGAAGCACAAAAAACCGCACACCTTCCATGCCAACTTTCGCCAAAAAATCTTCCAAATTAACCCCGTTGCCTAGGCTTTTGGCAAATTTTCTACCCAAATTATCAGTAATCATCCCGTGAACTAGACAAGTTTCAATCGGCTCCAAATCCAAACCAAATAAGACCGCTGGCCAAATTATTAAGTGGAATTTTGAATTATCACGTCCAATAATTTGTAAATTCTGGGGCAAATTATCGCTCAAAAGCGTCCAAACCTCCGCTTCCAAAACCTTGTGAATTTCGGCATTGCTGTCCAAATAATTTTGGTAGATTTCATCGGGAATAAGCGGTGTCAAATAGGTCAAAAGGGCTTCAAACCACACATACATCAAGTGTTCTGGATCTCTGTCAATGGTTACACCCCAATCGGTAGAAACTCGGCTTTTTTGACGACTAATGGAAATATCTTGCAAATCTTGCACAAAGTTACGCATTTCCACCAAAACCGACTCGTCCGGCACATAAACCTGATAATCTTCTTCTATATCGTGATTACAAGCGTGAGAATGTTCGTGTGAAGTTTCATCCAAATTCTCTAAATTTTCGTGGTGGCGATTTTCGCAATCGGCGGTGTGCTGGTGTAATTTTCCCTCTGTCAAGTCTTTTTCTTCGAATTTTCTTTCCAATAATTCTTCAACACTGTTTTGGATTTTATCTTGAGTTGTCTCTTGAATTTTGCTTTGTTCTTTATTTTCCACATTTTTTGTGTTAGACGGTGTGTTAATTTTTTGCCCTAAATATGTCAAGAGCTTCTCCTTAAAACTAGTTAGTCTGAAAAAGTAATTTTCTTCCTCCACTTTTTGAATTTCCATATTAGTGTGGACTGGACACTTGCCGTCAACGAGCTGACTTGGGGCGTAAAAATCCTCACAACCAGCACAATACAATCCTTGATACGACTTTTTATAAATCAAATTTTGGGAGTAAAGTTTGTCAAAAGCAAGGTTAGCCAGCCATTTATGTTTGGGACTACTACTTTGCAAAAAATTATCTGCTGCAACTCCCATTTGATCAAAAACTTGACTAAATTCTTGGTATTTTTGATTGACAAAAGTTTGGGGAGAAATGCCCAATTCCTTGGCTTTATCAATAATTTTGAAGGAGTGTTCGTCCGTGCCCATACTCCAAAAACTCTGCCCGTAAAGTCTTTTGAAAAAACGGTTGAGACAATCAGCGTAAATAACATCAACGGCGGTGCCAAGATGAGGGGTTGCGTTGGTGTAGGGTCTGGAGGTAGTGAGGTAAAACATAAGGTCTGGTGGAAACTGGGAAAATGAAAACTTGGATAAATAAAATAAAAAATCTAACAAAATGTCAAATTTAAACTGAAAATCCCGTTTTCAACCGAGAGGCAACCTCTATTTTACCAAAAAACCATACAAAACATGGCTCAGAAATTAAAAAAAGCCCAAAGATTAAACTTGGGAAAAATAATTTTATTAGCTAAAGACCTTATGAATTGGGGCTTGGTGGCTGAAATGGAGGAGTAGTAAAGTTATTTCCTGATATTTCTTTTGACTGTCTTGGTGTGGAAAAATCATATGGATTAGGAGCATCTGGATGATTTGAAGTATCAGCGTTTGGCGGAGTTGCTAAATTCGTAATTGAATAGTTTGGTGAGATACAGAGTTTTTCAGGTATTTCATCGCCAACCAATTCACCTTTAGATATTTTGCCAAGTTCAGTATATTTTTCTTGTATTTTTCCATTTAGTTCTGCGATTTTAACTTTATCTGTTATGGTCAATATCTTCGCCTCTAACACTGTGATTTCAGAATATAACAATATAGTGGAGACTGGTTAGACCTTTACATTTTTTTAGTCAGTTTGAAAAGTATGAAATTTGTATTTTCTTTGTAATTTAGAGATAAACTGGATAATTTAATGTTTGGAAAAGTTTTGACTTTTTTGTAAATGTGTAATAGGGATTGGCTATACGAACTTTTCATGTTTATCTTTTTCAGCCTGTCTCTGTTCTTGTTCTATTTTTCTAAGTTCGAGTAATTGTGTAGTTACTCTTATTGGTAAGTGAAAGGTAGTAATTTGTTTTTTTATTTGCTCGGATGAATTGGACATAAAAATTATAGATAAAAAATAGCAAAAGGCTATAGTTGCTATTATTAAAAAGTATTTTACAGGTATTGTCAAAAATTTGTTTTTGTTTCAAAAATGTCTATTTTAAGCTAAAAAGTATTTTTCCAGAGTTTTCAGGTTTTCATTTTATAAAGGTGTTTGGCGATTTCAATTTAAACCTCTAATTTGCCGTCTTGCATTGTGATTTCAATTTTTTCATTTTTATCAATTTCTTGGATTTTGGTAATCACTTTGTCATTTTGTTTGATAATTGCGTAACCTTTTGCCAGAATTTTGGTTGGATTTTCTATTTCCAGCTGACTTTCCAAAAGTAGTGTTTGGTTGTGAGCCTGTTGCCATTTTTGCTGGACTTGATTGAATATTTGCTGGTACGAGAATTTAGTTTGTTGTCTTTTTTGGGTAATGCCCGTCATGGTTTGATTGTAGTACAATTGGTTATTGGCCAAAGTTTGTTTGATATTTCCAATAATTTGAAAAATTAGACCATCTGTTTTTTGGGTAATTTCTTGGGCTTTTTGAATTTCATTTTTGAAAAATTGAACTCCGTAATCACACACTTGACTAGTAAAATTTTGGTATTGGCTGACCTTTTCTTGAAAAAATCCGGTGTAAAAAGCCTGACTTTGTTCCAAAAAATAACCAATTTGAACATTAGAATAACTGACCAGTTCGGCAGCGTTGGATGGTGTGGACGCTCTCAAATCAGCGGCTTTTTCGGTCAAAGAAACATCTCGTTCGTGTCCAATTGCTACAATTACGGGGCGAGTTATGCCGTGGAGGCTTCGAATAATTTTTTCACTATTAAAAACGAATAAGTCCTCGGTACTCCCACCACCTCTTGTCATTACTACCGTGTCAATCTTGTATTTATCAATCAAACTATTGGTTCTGGCAAGTTCGTCCAGAATTTCAAGCTCCGCTCCCACACCTTGACTTTTGATATTTTGATGAAAAATGGTAATTCCAGTTCTGCGATGTCCCAAAACCTTGAGAAAATCACCCATCGCTGCACTATTTCCACTGGCAATTAGCAAAATTCTACTGGGAAACTTGGAAATAGTTCTTTTGCGGGACGGGTCAAAAAGCCCTTCTTTGGACAACCTTTCTTCTAATTTTTTGAGATTTTGTAAAATAGCCCCCTCGCCAGTGAGTTCAATATTCATCGCTTCCAGGCTAAATTTGGAATTTTTGATGCGAAAACGCCCCGTGACCCGCACCGAAAGCCCCTCCGTTAAATCAAAACCTAAACTGTGAATTTTACCTACATAACAACCACAATCCAGAGAATTATCCTGATTTTCTTTGAGCCTGAAATAACACATTGTCGGGTAAAAAGACACGCCGCTAATTTCACCTTCCACTTGATAAATATCTTTGCCAATGAGGTTTTTGACGATTTGGAGAGCCTCTGAAACGGTGAGAATGTGTTTATCTTGCTGAAAATTATTAGTTCGCCCTAGTTTTTCCACCACAGCTCGCAAAATTAAAATGGTTTTACGATCGCTTTCCCCACTTTCCCAGGTTTCTATCAGAGTAATCACCTCTTTATTGCCCAGAACTGACAAACTTTCCGCCGCTTTTCGCCTCACTGCCACGCTAGAATGTTTGGACAAATTGATGATTTCTTGGACAAATTCAGTTTTACGCTGGCTAGTTGCCCAGTTAATTTTATCTACCAGATCTTTAGATTTGTTGTTAATGTCAAACTGACTTGTGATGGTCACCACTCCAAAGCCTTCAAAAATTCCCATAGCTTCCTCCGCTAACTCACCTTCTTTTTCGCTTGATTTTGATTTATTTAATTCAATTTCACCTGCTTTTTCTTGATTTGATTCAGCTTTTTTTGACACCTCCTTGTTTGGCTCTGTAAATTGGATAATTTTGCGACTTTCCACCTCTTTTTCTTTGATAACATTCACCTTTTCAGTTGAAATATCCAAAATATCGTCAAATAAATCTGGCATAAAAAATTAAAAAGTCTATAAAATAGCCAAAGCTAATAAAAATTTTGCAAAATTGTCAAACCAAAAATTAGAATCTACCAAAAAAATCCTGAAAATCTACAAACAAACTTTACACTTTTTACACTTTTATCCATAAATTTCCAAAAACACTGAAACTTTTAGAATTTTAAAAATCCCAATAAACTGAAAAAATTGATGAAATAGTTATGGTTATATTACTTATTAACTTAAACTTGAAAAAGTCTTCTCATAAATTTAAAATTTCTTATTTAGCAAGGTTTAACTTTAATTTATTTAATCTATTGATGTAAAACTAGTAAATTATTCTTTCTTGACAAAACACTTTTTTTGAGCTAAACTATCTACTAGTGAATAAATTTTTTATTTATTTTACAATTCTTTTTTTACAATTAATTTTATTATGGTAGAACAAATTCAACATCAGGGGGGGGGTAAATAATAAACAGAATAAAAGCGAACAAACTGCTCAAGTTTATAAATTTTTGCGAGAAAAGTATGAAAACATAACAAACTTACTGGAGGCAGCAAAGCAAAAAAATGACGAAAACGAAATCTTGGTACTTGAAGGGAAGCTTGAAAAAGTAATTGATGATATAAATAAAGTTTCGTTAAGTCTTAGTTTAGACACCGACGATGCCAGGTTTATATGGAAGATGAAGGGATGGGTAAATGGAGGTTTAGAGGCACTCACAGACAAAAAATTAAATTTTACAGATAGAGATTATCTAAAATCTGATACTTTCAATTCAATGGAAGTTCCGTATCAGTATGGTGAAAGGGTTTTCAATATGTTCATAAAATTAGGTTTTGAAATTGCAATGAGGAAAAATAGTGACGGGGAGGTTGTTGATTTATCAGTTAGAAAAAACGGTCTAGTTTTCAATTTATTACAAAATGGAAGATATTTATTTGGAGGTTTTGAAAAACCAATTAGGATACCTTTGTTGCAAAACTATTATACTTCCGTCATGCCTATTAAAAATCCAAGCGGGGAACATGCTATTCAAATTTGTTTCAATGAAGGTGAAATTTTTATCGCCTCCACCCCTACTCAAATAGCTGCTTATGATTACAAAGAGGAAAAAGGGTCTGAAAAGACTATGTATCAATTATTTGGTAAAGAAAATTGTGAAAAAACTGAAACTTATTTGATAGGTGCGTTTAGATCTTCACCGTTAGGCTATTGTGTAATTAAAAAGTTGTAATATTATACTTTATTTATGATTTAGCAAACTTTGGAATTGTAAGTTTTACACTCGGTGTTTTTGCTAGTTTTGAACTATTTTGAAGCATTTTTGAGTTGTATAAATTTTTGGTTTGCTGATAGGATTTTTTACTTTCAATTCCCCGTGTTGTAACCTTTTGGATTTTTTGGAGTAATACTAATGAGAACAAATTTTGAAATAAATAAGCTGGTTTATCAATTTGAGTTTTTGGTAATTTCTTGAATTAGATAAATTTAGCCCTATTTTTTCAAAACAAACTCATTTTTTACATATTTTTATCAAATTTATTTTATGTCTATTTCCAAAAAAGTTCTTACAGGTTTAGTTTTTTCAACCGTAGCGGTCAGTCTTGTTGGTGGTGCTTTTGTTGCCAATGCTCAAACAAGTTCCACAAGCAATTCTCAAAATAATTCTTCACTTGGTCTCAAAAAGCAAGGTAAAGGTGGAGATTTTAGAGAGAAAATGATGAATGGTCGTCAATTCGGTGGTAAAAGTGGTAAAGCTCGTGGTGGTCAAATGATGGATCGCTTGGAGTCAAAATACCAAATTGATACAGCCTTAACTGATGGGCTAAAAACCGCTCAAACTAACGCTCAAACTGCCAAAAAAGCTTACAAAGAAGCTCGTAAATCTAATGCCAGTAATGTAAATGATCTCAAAACCAAAACCGAAGAGGCTCGTAAAGCGGTTCAAGTCGCTCGAGAAAAAGTTCAAAACGCGATTTTTGAGGCAAGAGTCGCCGAAGCCAAAACTTTGGGGGTTGATCAAACTGTGATTGATAACTTTGTTAAAGCGGAAAAAGCTCAAGAGGAAATGCGAACCGAAATGGAAACTCTTCGTGCTAGTGATGCAACCACCCTTGGCCAAATCAAAGAATTGAGGGCAAAACATGAGACTACTCGTGATGCTTCCCAAACTGCTCGCCAAGCCTTTCAAGATGCATTCAAAGCTAAATCTACCAAATAAAAGCATATCCAATTTTGGTAAAAAAATACCACTCCTCCGCTTTTTGTGGGGGTTTTGTTTGAGATTACAATGAGATTTGAGAGCTTGTCTGAAATTTCCGAAACTTCTTACCAGCGTTTTTTGATATTCAATTATTACACCCAAGTCCAGACCAACTTACACTGATTAATTCATAATTTTCACACTATTGCGAGCTTTTCCCCCGCCACTCTGAGGCACGAAGCAATCTATTAAACTCTATATTTAGTTTTACTAGATTTTGCCACTAGGTCAGTTCATTTTATTTGTGATGACAACCTGTAGTTTTGTTCTTTACTGGTAAGGTATATTAGACCCCTTGCGTTAAATAAAAAAATTGTTTAAAATTCCAATATGCTCTATAAAAATTTACAACAACTAACGCAAGACGAATTCAAAAGACTGACCGGAGTCAGTAAAAAAGTCTTTGAAA